>JANMME010001020.1:0-8082 GCA_031373015.1 Saprospiraceae bacterium | reverse complement strand
ACGGAAACGGAAAGGGATGCCTGTGGAATTGACTTTTCTGAAACAGAAAGCCTCAGAGGCAAAAATCGCCTTTGACAAAACAGCGAAGCCAAGTGATGTATACTATCATTCGACGCATTGGCAGACATCATATTTGTAGTTAAGTAATCTCAAAAGTCTGTATGAGCCACCTCACTACCATCCCCTTCCACGCCAAGCCCCAGCCCTCCTTCAACAAAAACTTCGACCTGCTCATCCGGCATCTGCACGAGATGAAAGCGGCGGGTTACGAGACCTATATCTGCTCGGAAAACCCCAAGCAATTTGATCGTTTGTCGGCAATTTTTAAGGAATTGAAGGCGAATGTCCAGTTCCTACCCGTCGAAATCCCCATCCACGAGGGCTTTATTGACGAGGACCTGAAAATAGAAGTCCTCACCGACCACCAGATTTTCCAGCGATACCACCAGTATAAAGTCCGGCAGGGTTTTACGAAAGACCAGGCGCTCAATGTGCGGGTGCTGCGTGAACTCTCGCCCGGTGACTATGTGACGCATATTGACCACGGCATTGCCAAATTCGCGGGCCTTCAGACCATCGAAATCGGCGGACAAAAACAGGAGGCCGTGCGGCTCAATTTCAAGAACAATGACATTGTGTACGTGAGCATCCACTCGCTGCACAAAATCTCCAAATACCTTGGCAAAGAAGGCGAAACGCCCCAATTGGCCAAACTCGGCTCCGATGCCTGGAAGCAGCTCAAGGCGCGCACAAAGAAGAAGATCAAGGACATAGCCGCCGAACTCATCAAACTATACGCCTCCCGCCGTGCTGCCAAGGGTCATGCCTTCCCACCCGATGATGTGCTGCAAACCGAACTGGAGGCAAGTTTTATTTACGAAGACACCCCCGATCAGTACAAAAGCACCAACGACGTAAAGGCCGATATGGAGCGCGAATACCCCATGGACCGCCTCATTTGCGGCGACGTGGGCTTTGGAAAAACCGAGGTCGCGATTCGCGCAGCATTCAAGGCCGTCACCGATGGCAAGCAGGTGGCCATCTTGGTGCCGACCACGATTTTGGCCTTGCAGCACTGGCGCACCTTCACCGAACGGCTGGTGGATTTCCCGGTTACGGTAGATTATATCAACCGTTTTCGCTCGGCGAAGGAGAAAAAAGCAATTCTCGAAAAACTTAAAAGTGGCCAGATAGACATCATCATCGGTACCCACGCGCTGTTGAGCAAAGACGTGGTATTCAAAGACTTAGGATTGTTAGTGGTGGATGAGGAGCAAAAGTTTGGCGTGGCCAGTAAGGAAAAACTCCGCTCTCTGAAAGTCAACGTGGACACCCTCACACTCACCGCCACGCCTATCCCGCGCACCCTCCAATTCTCGCTCATGGCCGCCCGCGACCTTTCGGTCATCCGTACGCCACCGCCTAACCGACAACCGATCCACACCGAGATCCGTGTGTTTGATGAAGACCTAATTGCAGAAGTCATCCACACCGAACTCAACCGTGGGGGGCAGGTGTACTTCGTGCACAACCGCGTAAACGACCTTTCGGCTATGGTGGAAATGCTAAAACGCCTCTGCCCCGAGGCCGAAGTAGCCTTCGCGCACGGCCAAATGGACTCCGATCATCTCGAAAAAGTGCTGGTGGATTTTATTGACCGAAAATTTGACGTCTTGGCCTGCACCAACATCATCGAAACCGGCCTCGACATCCCCAACGCCAACACCATCATCATCAACCGCGCCGACATGTTTGGCCTCTCCGACCTGCACCAATTGCGGGGTAGGGTAGGGCGCAGCAACCAAAAAGCCTACTGTTATCTTTTTGCGCCGCCCATGAGCGTGCTCACGGCAGAAGCCCGTAAACGCCTGAAAACCATTGAGGAATTCACCGATCTCGGTTCTGGATTCCAGGTTGCCATGCGCGATCTGGACATTCGCGGTGCGGGTAATTTGTTGGGCGGCGAGCAGTCGGGCTTTATTGCCGACATCGGTTTTGAGACTTACCAGAAAATCCTGGATGAAGCGATTCAAGAATTGAAAGAGACCGATTTCAAGGATTTGTTTCAGGAAGAAATCGCCAAAAAGGGGTCGTATGTGCGCGACGTGGTCATCGAGACGGATGTGGAAATGTTGATTCCGAGCGAATACGTGACCAACTCGCAAGAACGCCTCAACCTTTATACCGAACTCAACAATGTGGACAGCGAGGAAGGCATCACCGCTTTTTCAAAACGTATGGAAGACCGTTTTGGCAAACTGCCCAAGCCCGTGAACGCCCTGTTCGAAGGCCTGCGGCTGCAATGGCTCTGCAAGAAAATCGGTTTTGAAAGGCTGATCTTGAAAGGCGGCAAGCTTCGTTGCTACTTCCTCGGCGACCCACAATCCTCGTTTTACGCCACCGAGCACTTCCAGAAATTCATGGCATTTATCCAGAAACATGGCCGCGTCATGGGCGTTTCGCTCAAGCAGACCAACAAGGAACTCATTTTGGTGCAGGACGATGTGCGGAGTATTATGGCGGTTAAAAGGGTTTTGGAGCAGTTGGTGGGGGCGCTGGGGTGAATCAATAATTTTTAGCAGTGAACCTAATCAAAACCTTTACTTTTGTAAAAAATTTGTCGAGATGATAGCCACTCAAAAAGAAATTGCAAAAGTTGACTCCCTCTTGCTGAGCGAGTTCATACTGTTCAAATACGGCCCGATGTCGCATTTAAAACTCCAAAAACTGCTGTTCTATGCTCAGGCTTTGCACTTGGCCTATTTTGACGAGCCGATTATCGAGGATGACTTCGAGGCTTGGGTACACGGGCCTGTTTCGTGAAAAGTATTTGGCAAGGTGAAAGGGCCAACCTTCCTCTACAACGAAATCATGTACGAGCCAGACCCAGTGAAGCCTTTGCCCGTTGTGCTATTGCGAGAAGCGCTGACAGGAGAACAAATCCAATTGGTGAGCGATATCTTGGATGAATACTCCAAAATGTCGTCCCTAGAGCTTGAAAACTTGACCCATTCAGAGCAACCATGGCAAGAAGCGCGTAAAGGCTTAGGGCAGGCTGAGATATGCGACAAGCCAATTCCAAAAGAATCCATACGGGCTTTTTACAAATCCCTGCTGTATGAAGAAAATTAAGCCCCACAAGACAAAAAGTATCATTTCGCAGTTCGCAGAGAGAAAGTCGTCGGTCTTGACCATGCCCGACGACTTTTTTGTTGTCAGTATGCGTCACCTTGACCCCAGTCAGGGTGATAACTGGGCCTCTTGGCAGGAGCGGTCCATCCTTGCAAGGGCAATGGAAACAATTTCAGGGTACTGCGGGGCATCGTTGCGATCTCAAGCAGATGGTAAGAAATTTACCATCTACGGAGATTTTCCGCCCAGCCAGAAGACGGAGTTTGCCCATCCCAAGCACATACCGCCAGATGCCGAGTGGGCGAGGATTCATGTCACTGGGAAGCAGTGCATCATCGGCCATGTTGTGAAAAACACTTTTTATATAGTGTTTCTTGACGGCGAGCACCAGTTCTGGAAATCCGAACTGAAAAATACCTGACCACAAATTAAATACCGTTGTGCTATGGAAAAACTGGTAAAATATCGCAATCTCATTATGGAGACGCTTTCCGAATATGCAAAGCCTTCTCCCAACCGACAGGCAGGGATTGAGGAGCAACTACTATTCGATACCCAACGCGACCACTATCAGGTACTTGCGTTGGGTTGGGAAAAAGGCAAGCGCGTGTATTTCTGCATTCTCCACTTGGACATCAGAAACGGCAAAATCTGGCTGCAGGAAAACAGCACCGACTTTGATGTGATCGGCATACTGGAAGACAAAGGCGTGCCTAAATCAGACATCGTTCTGGGAATTCACCCTGAGGATGTAAGGCCGATGACGGAGTATGCGGTGGCGTGAGGGTTTTGGAGGCTTATACTCCTATTTTGCATAAAAATATCAACTATGGGAGTACAAACCAACCTGATGAGCAATTTGCAATTAGAGTTGCTCAATATCTACGCTACCGACATACCAGAACAACAGTTGCTGGACATCAAACGAATGCTGGCGGTCTATTTTGCCGAATTAATAGACCGCGACATGACCTCGCTCTGGGAAGAAAAAGGGTGGGAGGATTCAACGATTGAAACTTGGAAAAATGAGCGTCTGCGTACCGCTTATTAAACTATGCTTCGTATGCACAAGGAATGCTTATTTTTGTAAAAAATTAGATCGCATGATAGCGCAATCATCCAATACTTCTGCCGTAGGGCAATTGCTTCATGAGGCTGAACAACTTCGCCCAGGTGAGTTTGAGCAGTTCGTCGTGCGAATTCTGGCACTCAATGCTAGCCGAAAATCTGATGGGTTGTCGCCAGAAGAGTCGTCGTTGCTGAAAAACATCAACAAAGAATTTGCCTCCAAAAAAATGGAGCGATTTCTCTTGCTCGATGAAAAGCGGCGACAAGAAAACCTAACAGCCGGAGAACACCGGGAGTTAATGGCTTTGGTGCAACAATTGGAAAAATACGATGCCCAAAAACTGCAATGGGCTGGGCAATTGGCGTTGCTCAGAAAAGTCCCATTTGATGCTCTTTTGAAACAACTAGGCCTTTACCAAACACGTCATGCCTAATCCTGCCGTCTCCTTGCCGGTTCGCCGACAAGTCTTCGAGCGGGCGAATGGTCATTGTGAATATTGTAAAAACCAACAGGTATCTCAAAATCGAAATGCTTTGGAGCGATGTGTAGAGCATGGGAATGCTCATACTGTAAGCAAGAAATTGTATGCCTCTGGCAATGTGCCTTTATCTAGTAGGCTGAACAAATCATCGAAATCGGTTTCAAGATTGAAAGGAATGTCTTCAGGCAGAAGAGCTTGTTGCAAAATACGTTCAAGATGCTCTTTGCGGCAAATTTTGTGCATTTCAGCTACGCGAAAACAGGATTGATAGTAATGTAACAGAGCCATTTTCAGACCCCGGTCTTCTTCAAAAACTTGTGTCACATGTATACCCAGCGTGGAGTTAGACAGACTATCGCGTCGGCCTTTCCACTTCCCATAAAGTTGGTTGAGTTCGCTCTCTGATTCGTATAGCGATTGAAGTGTTGTCACCTCTTGTTCCATAGCACTTTCCAATCTTGTGCGAAAAATGTCGGAAGAGGTTTTTATCGTCGTGTTTTTTGATTGGGCATAACGCGCTAACAGGCTGCCTAATTTATCCAGTTCAGTCAATAGCACACTCTCAAAATTGTATGATTCCCATACATGAGTGAGGATGCCGAGTTGTTTACTGAACTGCTGCATGACCTTTTGCCTATGTAAATCCGTCATATCATCTTTGTCCATAATTAGCACGGATTTTTGCCAGAGAGATTGACGGTTGCGTATAGTATTGAAAATCTCTTTCAGTACACCAATCCGACTAAAATAACTGCCAACGCCCCCCGCCGCCCAAAACCCATAGCGGGTTTTACCATTGATTTTATAAGACAAAATTTTCTGACTGCGCATAGCATCGTCTTCTCCTTCAACTAGAATGATTTTATCTGCTTCCAAGGCATATACAAGGTCAAGGCTCGTTGCTCCCGTAAGGTCACTAACAATGGGGGCAATCAAAGAGGGCTGAAAACCTTTTTTCAAGCCTTTAAGTGGGCTTTGCAATATTGGCTTGTAGTGTTGTTTAGATTTTCGCTCAAGGTGAAATACCCACTCCGGTTTTGCAGCCCGAATCAAGGCCTCATTGTGTGTAGTCAAAAATATCTGACTGTTGGCAGTGAATATTTCGATGACATCGAGTAGCCTGGTTTGTAAAGCATGGTGAATATGGCTGTCTGGTTCATCCAGCAGTACAATGTTTAGAGTTTTTTTATTCTCAAAAAGTGATAGCAGGATTTCCATGATTTGCAAGGTACCACTACCCAAAAGAGAAATGTCCTTGAAGTCATCACGCCCGATTTTTATTTTGACGATGATGTTGAGACCATTAGATGTATCAGAAAAGTCAAAGGCAATATCTTCTGCATTATTGGTGAGGACTGACTTGAGGTGAGACACGAAGTTATCGAAGTCGCTTTTACGGCGCGACGAAATCTCCATCAATCGGTTTCGAAACACTTGTACGGAATTGTGAGATTGCTTCAGGAATCTAATTTTGGCATCAAACTGATATTCCTCTATAGGTAATATATTCGCCAAAGGTGATGCATAGGCTAGTCTTATGTCGGCCTGTGGATCATTCAGAAAACTGGTATCATTGAACAGTTTGAAATCAAAGTTTTCATAGTCGCTGCACATGATTTTGTAATTGTCTCCATCAGCCCGCATTACGACATATCCTAATTTTAGGTACCGTTGGCTGTCATCTGTAAGTGTAGTAATTATTTTCACTGGAAACTTGGGGTCAGCCCGCAAGTTGAAAAATATATCCTCAAAGTGAGGGCTACGAACACTAGTAACTTCCTGATAAGAGATATAAAAAGGTTGGCTGGTTCCAGGGATATAGTCATTGTCTTTATACTTGCCTCGCACCCCTCTTCGCGCCTGCCGTACAAGCCTTTCGTAGCATTCAAACCATAATGCCAGACCCTCTAAGGCAGTCGTCTTTCCACTATTATTTACACCTGTCAACAAGTTGACTTTAGGATGAAAGTCAAAAGACACTTCCACGAAGGATTTGAAATTAAAAATCTCCAGTTTGCTGATGTACATGACTTTGCTATCTAAAATGTAATGCACAAAAATAGCTGTTTAATTCTTAGCAAATGTAGCATTACTTAAAAACCCTAAACCCGACCGTGTGAAGTTGCCAAAAAAATCAATGCATTTACGCTCTTTTTTTGAAAAGAACGCCTATTCTACCCACCCCTCCGGCCACTTCCCATACACCTCCCAATAAACCTGCACCGCCGCCGGAGGCGGCTCGTATCGCGCATCTTCCATAGCATCTTCCCGATCTTTATCGAACCGAGCCTGTAATTCAGCAATCTCGCGCTGTTTGGCTTCATATTCCATCTCCGCTTGTATTGCTTTCGCCGGGTCGTAATTGGCAGGGTCAGTAGGTACTTGAGGTGCTTGATCAAATGACACCATTCCAATCTCTGGAAACGAGTACCGCCAGTCGCAGCCTTCCTGCTTCAATACTTCAAAAATGTGGCGAAAAATAGGGCTGCATTTAGTTCGGTCTTCCTCATGGAGCAAGCCCATGTAAAAATCCAAGTAGTCGTATTTGCCGTTTACCGGGTAGTGTTCATTGATAAAATCGGCAATGAAGCGCCCCGAACCACGCCAAGAGCCAAGGTGATAAACTGAACCATCGGGTGCTATTACATCGTGGTTTTCAGAAAAGACGCTCCATGCACAGTCGCCAAGCAAGTCGAGCAAGTCCTTTAGGGGAGCGGCAGAAATTTGTAGCGGCTTATTTTCAAAGTCCTCGAGATTAGGTTCGGGCATTGGGCGTCCAGCCTTTTTAGCCAAGGATTCGAAATTGCGGTGCATTTGCAAACAGCGCGCAAAACGTTCTTGCGGCGAAGGATATTTAGCCGCGAAAAGTGGCGACGCTTCCCAGCCATTGGGTGCAAATTTTTCCAACAGCAATTCTGGCGGCAGAAAAATTTTTTCCACCAGCCCCTTGCATTCTTTTCCAGATTTTCCTTTAACTTGCATAGCATTACCAACCAAGTTCTTTTTCTCAAAGTTCAGTCCCGAACTTTAAAAACCATTTGATCATGCAAAAATACATCCGTCAACTCACCGCCGACATTCGATCGGCTGCTCGACCAGAAACGTACGAGCCAACCCCTAAACCACCAATCACTTCTATCCAGGATTATTTTGCGGAAGTGGAGGCCTGGCTTGCCGACGAATTGCCCAAAGAACGCATCGGGGAAATCTTAGGATTGGAGGCCGTTGAATTCCCCCCTGTCGAACGGCTCAACCGAAACCAACTCCGTAAAATTTGCGATGCATTTGAAAAAACGATGGAGACCTACAACGTCTCTTTCGATCTGCCCGATCGGCTTCCGTGGAAAACGCGCTATCAATTGCTGGTGAGCAAACTGGAAGATTCGGTCATCATCTGCGA
>JANMME010000948.1:0-8170 GCA_031373015.1 Saprospiraceae bacterium | reverse complement strand
ACATATCCAGGAAGCATGAAATCTCTAATACTGGGATCATCAGCAGATTCAGTAATAATGGTCGCATCCGGAAAACCTCGGCGAATGGCTTCGACCTTCGCGCCTTCTGCTTCCGCGTATTTGCCCCATACACCAAGCCTGACTTTGGTGAATCCATTTTCAGACGTGGAATATAGATTCCCCAATCCAACAAGACCTGCGTAATGGTTGATCGAAATGGATTTGCCAGCAGCAATAGAATCCAGTTGAATGGCATAGAGCACGGCTGAATTATTGCCCTTCCCAACTACAAACAGCCCCGGCATATCGTCTTGTGTCAGCAGGGTCAGCGCAAAACGGCGGCCCTGGCTTTTGTAGGCCGTAGTGTAGATGCGCTGGAGTTCTGCCCGCTCGTTTTTCTTAGGCATCACGATATTTCCTTCTGACCATTGTCCTATCGTCGCTGGTTCTTGGTCCATCTTGGTATTGTTTATGTTCATACCAAACGAATTGCCCCGGTCTATGGGGTCGCCTGCATCAATGGCGCCAGATTTATTGGCATCACGGTAGAGGGTGATGGTGCCGCGCTGTACCAAGGCTGAGTGATCGCCCACCACACCGGGTTCGAACAAATTGAGGTATTGCCCCGGCGCAATCATGGGCGAGCCCTTGGGGTTGCGTGGGTTTTGTACAAAATATACCCCCGGCATGGTCGTACAGAGGTAGGCGCGGCTTTGCCAGATACTGTCGGGCCTGCGCCAGAGCACCAGGAGCAAGTCTTGCCAGGCATCGGGCTGGCGGTCCTTGCTGCGCCGCAGGGCAATGATGTTGGGGTAATATTCTTCAAAAACATAGCCTTTTTTGGCAAAAACGGCTCGGGCTGCGGTCACGGCATCGCGGGTGGCGGCGTTGGTGTAGCGTTCGGTTTGATCATGAATAAGCCCTCTATCGGGTTCCCCTACTAAACACCTTTCAAAAGATAGCTTCGCTTCTTTAAACATAGAATCGGTGAGGCAAGCTTGGGAGTAGTAAAAACAAGATATCGGAGCAAACTCCGTCATTCTGAGTGAATTGCGCGCAGAATCCTCGCGGCTTAGATAGAAATTACCCAAATCATATAGGCTATATGCTACATAGCGTTCGTAACCAGAACGAGCAGTATCGCCCGGCGGGAGCTCGGCGCGGGTGCGGGCCGTGAGCGAATCCAGCCATCTAAAATCGGGCAATTGCGTGCTCCCAAATGGCGGCACAGGCGCATGAACCAGCGAATCGCACACCAAGCGCTCCCTGTAAAGCGCATGGTCAGCAGCCGTAACAAGGCAAAGTTTTTGGCCTTTCCAAACCACGGGGTCACCCGTACAGGTATCTGGGAGCGTAGGACTCCACCAGAGTGCCGCGCCCAGTACCGCCAGCCAGCAGCCTGCGGCCAAAGCGGCTTCTTTGGCCCATTTGCGCCAACCGAGGCCCGGCTTTCCGGCAGGATGCAAGTATCTGCGAAAGGTTTCTGGCACGAGGTTGTCCAGCGGGTTGCGCGGTCGGTCGAGGTATTTGACCACCGTGAAATCGGGCTTGATGCCCAAGCGGAGCATTTCTTCGAGTTTGGCTTCCAATTCGGCGCGGCGGGCGGGATCAGCAGTGCTGCGCCATTCGAGCAGGGCGAGGTTCATCTCGAAACCGGGCCAGGCCGCGCTGTTTTTGGGTGGCGGGTTTTGGGCCAGCAATCCGTGGATAGCGCCTTGCAGGCGGACCAGCAAAGGGCGGTTGGTGGTTTCCAGCCATTCGAGCAGGGTTTGTCGGTCGTGGCGCGGGATTTCGCCTTCCAAAAACCATTCGAGGCGGAAAAGGGATTGGAGTTCGGAGAATTGGATGGCCGTGTCTGTACCGGCGGCTTTAGCCGCAGGATTTGTCGTACCGGCGGCTTTAGCCGCAGGATTTGTACCATTGGCTTTAGCCGACTGCGCGTTTCCTGCGGCTGAAGCCGCCGGTACAACACGCGCCAGGAAAAAATTTGTCAACTTTTTGAAAGTTGACAAATTGGACGCGGGTCCTGCGGCTGAAGCCGTTCGTGCGTTTCCTGCGGCTAAAGCCGCCGGTACAGCTGCTCCCAGCCAAAGCGTGAGGTCGTAATGTACTGTGGGCCAAATTGCACAAGCAGCGATCCATTGCAGTTGGGCTTCGCTAAAATGCGCTTTTAGCGTTGGGATCAGGGACTCGCCCAATTGAATGGGTTCTGAGGGCGGTATGGGCATGCCGGGCGCGGGGCGCAGCGGCACCAGGCCCGGCGTCACTTCCTCATCGAGGTCGGTGAGGTACAACAGGCTTTCGAGTTCGGCGGGTAAAACCGTGAAGCGCTCGGCGAGCCGGCGCTCCGGCTGTCCCCATTCGGTCAAGGGCGTGGGACTGAGCAGGGAGCGATAACGCCAGGCCTCAAACACCTGTGCTGCGCCGACCAGCTGGCCATCGTTGCCAAGCAGCCGGTGCCCTGTGCTCAGCAGCAAGAGCCGGGCATTGGGGTGCTGGTAATGCAACTCCCTGATATTGATGCCTTCCGGGTGTTTTTCATTCCAGCAAAGGCGCGGGTCGCCGGCAAAAAAGTAGCAGTCGAGCAGCACTTCCTGCTTTTGAAAAGCCTTTGCGATATGCTCAAAAAGGGCGGCCCGGTGGTCGTTGATGTCGTTGCGGTCGAGCAGGAGCAGGTATTCGGGCGGGCGGGAGAGTTGTTTGTACAGGAATGATGGCAGGCCGCCTTTTTTGATGGTAGCGCTGATGGTGCCCGGCACATCGAGGCGCCAGGCATCTTCGCCTTCGCGGCGGCGGAGGCGGTTGGCGAGGGAGAAAAACGTGTCGCCAAAATCCACGGCATCTTCGGGGTTTTCGACCCGGATGTTCCAGACGTAGGGCGGCTGGTCGCGGCGTTCGCGTTCGGCCACGAGGGGCGGCTTGCGGCGGCGTTCGCGCCAATACACCCATGCTGCAAGTAAGGCGGCAAGCAGGGCAAGGGCGCCGATTTTTATGGGCAATTGGTAAGCGACAAGCCAACGTTGAAGGGGAGTAGCCTCGCCTTTGATTTTCAAACGCAACAGTAAAGAGTCGCGGAGGGCTTGGGCGAGTAAAGAGGAGGTTTCCGGGGCGGCTTTTCCGATGAGGATTTGCTCCTGTTCTGGTTTTTCCGTTTTTCCAGAGGCTTTGCCGCGTTGTTCAAAGCGGACTGGCAATGTCCAATGGAATGTTTGGTTTTTAGCAAACAGCGCGCTGCGTTTTTTCAAAAAGAAAATATGGATGGTGTCTGTGCCAAGACTGTCTTTCCCATGCACTTCTATCCGTGCTGAATCGCGTAAAAAATAAGTAGCAAATGGTGTGGAGAATGAATCGGGGGCAGCTGAAAAGTTGAATAACGCCGTGCTGTCAGAAAAACTCGAGGAATAGTAAGGCAGTACCTTGCTTTTCACCACCGAATCGGGGAGAATAAGCGTCCGCTGAGCCGAGCCTACGGCGACGGCATCTGAGTTGTAAGTGCTGGTTTCTTTTTCAAAAAAGGTATAAATCAAAAGGGCCGTTCCAGTAAGCATCAATGCGATAATGCCCCATTCCATCCAACGCGGCAAAAGGCGGCGGGGTGGCGGCTTCACAATTCCCTGATCCTCATCGCTTTCTGTCTTTGGCAGCGTTGCCGCAATTATTTTGGGGATTGAAAAATCATACGCAGCCTGCCGTTTTTCCACTTCCTTCCAAGCCGTTTCAAACAATTGGGCAAAACGTTTTTGCCCGGCCGGGTCGGTGGCCGTGATGGCGCAGAGGGCGTCGCGGAAATAATCGGGCGTAGCATCTTCGGGCAGTTTTTCGAGGAGCAGGCGTTGGCGGAGGTGCCAGTCCACACCCATGGGGAATCCATCCTGCGCGAGGGCGGGGAGGAGTTCGGCCAGAAGGTGCGGGAGAAGGGGATGCATAGAGGTTAGGAGGTGCTACACAGGGGTTTCACGCAGATGGTACACAGATGTTTCACGCAGATGTTACGCAGATGTTTCACACAGATGTTACGCAGATCTTTCACGCAGATGTTACGCAGATGTTACGCAGATGTTAGTAGATCAGTTTGCGCAGGGCATCGTGGTCATCTTTAGTTTTGGCGAGTACGGCGTAAGAGATCACCAGATCGGGTTTGCAGGCTGTGTCGAGGTCTTCAAAATCTTCCTTGGTTTGGGGAAGTTTTTGGATGGGGAATTCCATTTTGTGCAATAGTTCGGCCCAGAAAATGAGTTCGGCAGTGGCAGGTTTTTTCTTGAGTTTCACGGTTTTTTCGTCGCGCAGCAGGTTGAAATGCTTTACGATCTTTTTGAGGTCTTCATCGCTCAATCCCTTAGTGTTGGCGCTTGGGCGCGGCGCTTTTTTCTGCAAGATGGTCAACAGTTCGTCGGGGCCGGGGAACACGATGTTGTAGTACACCACGCGGCGCAGAAATGCTTCGGGCAACAGTTTTTCGGAGTTCGAGGTGAGCACGATAATCGGACGCAATGCCGCAGCCAAAGGTTCTCCGTCGGCGGGGTACTGCTTCCCCACCTCTGGCACCTCGAAACGGAGTTTTTCGAGTGCGGCCAGGATGTCGTTGGGCAAATCCCGGGGCGCTTTGTCAATTTCATCGAGCAGCACCACGCGGGGCGTTCCAGCGCGAATGGCTTCGCCGAGGCCGCCTTCGTAGCGGATAAAGCGCTCCTCTACTTCGTCGGGCGCGAGCATTTGTTTTTGGGTTTGGCTATACTGAAAATGTCCCAGCGCGTCGTAGCGGTAAAAAAGGTCTTTGGCCTGTGAGTTGGTCTGGGCATTGAACGTGATGAGCTCGCCCAGGCCAAAAAACCATGCCAGGTGCCGCGCCAGTTCCGTTTTTCCGGTGCCTGGTTCGCCCGTGAGGAGCAGGGGCTGGTTGAGGGAAATGGCCACGTTCACCGCATTCATCAGTCCTTCGGACGGGATGTAGAGGGCGGGATCGTTGGTCTTTTCGTTGGCCCTGCGGGCTGGCAGGGTTTTGGGGCCGTTGCGGTCGAAGATTTTGAACATAGGGATGAGGTGGTTAATATGGTTTAAGGGTTCGGGGCAATATCGTTGACTTTAGACCCTAAAAGGGTCAAATTTGAATAGCCCCGAATGAAATTCGGGGAAATCAGAGGGCGTGTATTTCAACCCCGAATGGGGTTGAATTTGCGCTTAGAGCATCATATTCAACCCCATTCGGGGTTGTTACCCTTGGTACTATTCACCCCCGATTGCATCGGGGGCTATTCAAATTTCACCACTTCGTGGTGTTAGAAGCCATTAAGTCAACGACATTGGAGTTCGGGGGTGTCACATTTCAGCTTGCAGTTTTTCGCGGGCTTTTTGGTTGGCTATTTTGTGGAGCATGGCCTGCATATTTTCCACGTCTTTCATATCGTAATCCGTGCCATCTCGGTAGCGTTGGCTGGCGGTTTTTTGGATGGTTTCAGCAAATTGTGCCAGCACCGCTTCAGATTGGTCTGCAAAACCACCGTGTGACATTCGGTGCAGCCACTTTACTATTTCAGCGGTGGGCACCTCGGGCAATGCGCTGATGGTGGTGACGCAATCGTCCATTTTTTTTGCGAATGCCTGAAGTTGGGCAAGTTTGGCTGCCTGGTCAGGCTTTATCTTTTCGGGCAAATGCTGGTTTTCAAAATAGGCGACCAAGAAAAAATGGAGTTTTTGGTCCTTTCCCACCGCCATTTTTTGAAGCCAAAGGAGCATTCCTTCCAAATATTGGGGCATAAAACTCGCCCAATTGCTCTCGTGTATGCCAAAGCAAAAAGCAGCCTGCTGGTAGGTAAATTCGCCTTGGGCAAAGTCCGAAAAGGAACTGGCAAAGTCCATCTTGAACTGGTCGAGCGACTCCTCTGCGTCTATCTCCACGGGCAAAGCAGGGATGAGCGGCCTTTTGCCCTCTCGCTGTTTGAAGTAAAAACTTCCGTCCGGGTCGGCAGCGTTCCGGTTGCTTTCTTCGAGCACCAGCCGCTCCGCAAAACTGGGCGGCATCTGCAATGGGCAGGCGGTGACGATGCAAAAATGGAGCGGGAGATTGTTTTTGGGTTTGGGCGGGACGGGCAAATCTTCGGGTGGGTTGAGGGCATCGCGAAACGATTTGCGGGCATCGGTGCGGTCGCAATTCACCATGGCAATGGGCTGAGTAGCACGGTCGAGGTCTAATTCCAGCGTATTGAGTTTCTGAAAAAGCGGGTCGAAATCTTCCGGCGGGCGTAGGTCAGCCGGCTTCAATTCGTCTATAAAATCGGAAAGCCCTTTTCGGATGCGGTTTGTTACCAATTCAAACGCGCCTTTATACTCGATGGTGCCGTATTGGTAATATTCCTTTTTGGCTTTACTGTACGCGCCCTCCATTTGCACAATGGTATTGAAGGCAGGGCGATTGCTCAACAGCACTTCGTCCAATTCCAAAAACAACTGCTCCATCTCGTCTTTAGCGAGATGCTGCTTCAATTGTTTTTTAAAATCAAGGAAATTGAATGCGGGCATTTGGAAATGTTTGAAATCAAGGATGCAAACGTACAGTTTTTAATGAATTTGCACCGCTCTTCGCTGGGTCGTGGCGAGGGGGTTTCTTGCTCGTCGCTGCGCCGCCATTGAAGCCAGACTTCTTCGTCGGGGCTTGGTTGGCGGGTTGGGAGTTGGGGTGGAAATATGGGTGTTTCTGTTGGTGTCAGGATACTATTGTTTTTTCAAGAAGTACCACCACTTGCCAATTGCCGCAATACTGGCGCATTGAGCAACAACTGCATCTGATAAATGGCGATTTCGTTGAGCCGTTCGAGCCGTGCTTCTTTCGACAGAGCCTGTTTGATGAATTCCGCGTTGAGGTTTTCGAGATTGGCCAGTACAAGCAATTGTTCGGTGGAGGCGTGGTCACGGATATTTCCCCGGAGCTCGGGGTTTGTTTCACGCCATTGCTTGGCCGTCAAGCCGAACAGCGCGAGGTTGAGTAAATCGGCTTCGGTGGCATAAATCAGCCCTTCCGTGCGCGTGTTTTGCAGGCGCGGGGGGATGAGGTGTTCGCGCACTGCATCGGTGTGGATAAGGTAATTGACTTTGGAAAGGGTGCGGCGGAGGTTCCAGTCGAGCGCATCTTTTTCCTGTTTCGCCTCCTCTTTTTTCAGGCGTTGAAATTCTTTGGCGACAAACAGTTGAAACGTTGGCGAAAGCCAAAGGCAAAAATGAAAGGCGATGTCCGGGTGGGCAAAAGTTCCGCCGTAGCGCCCAGCCCGCGCCCGGATGCCAATGGCTAGGGTTGCCTCAATCCACTTTTTGGCCGAGAGCAGGAACCGGTTTATGCCGATTTGCGCTCTAATTCCATGGAATTGCATGGAATTAAACCCGGGGTTGTGGAGTGTTTCCCAAGTTCCGAGGTACTCGACGGTGTTCTGGTTGCGCATCCAGTTTTCGATGTGCCTGCCGTTGCCCTCGAAACGTTGGTCAATATCGGTCAGGGAAATGTAGTCGCTGTCCTGTTCGGCCATGAGGGTGATTTCGGTGCCATCGACTGTAATCGTCTTTTTGCTTGCCATGCGTTTGCCGGGTTTGATTTTCCATTTTTCCGGGGCAAAGGTTCAAACCGGCTAAGGGCATTCCGGGTAGCCTGGCTTGTGTGGTTGTCTTCACTTCGTTACGACATGACAACTCAGCTGCTGTTTGGGTTTTGTGACCAACACAAAGGGCTTTTTGGTGTCTTTACTGCAACATACCACTTTTTTCAAAAAAAAAATTTCGGCTGCGCCGAAAAGAAAAAAGAAAAAAAGAAAAAGCGCAGAGGGTAAAGGGGTTAAAGGGCAAAGGGTTACTTCCCCCCCGCCGAGGCAGCCCTGGCCAAACGGAACCCAGAAGTGTTGTACCTGTCGTTTCGATAGTACCAGATGCGGTACGACACGCGACAATAAGTAAAGTAGTTGTACCACGAGCCGCCGCGCAACACGGCGCGACTCTCTTCCTTTTCAGTCTTCTGATCGCAAGGATACGGCCCCCAGGTATCCTGGCACCACTCCCAGACATTGCCGCTCATATCGAAAATGCCCAGTTCGTTGGCAGCGAGTTCGCCCACGGGGTGGGTCGTTTTTTGTTCTCCGAAGGTGTTGCCGGTTTTGTAATTATCTGTATACCAGGCCACCTCATTGATATT
>JANMME010000945.1:0-1597 GCA_031373015.1 Saprospiraceae bacterium | reverse complement strand
GCCTGCCCGACACCTGGAACGGCAAGCTCGTCGTCTTCTCGCGTGGGTTCTCCGGGACCGAGCTTACGACCGGAGCGTTCAAGTAGCCGGGCGGAATAGTCGTTGGTAAGCGCAAAGTTTTCCTTGGTGAACTTTGCCTCGCACAAATGGATAATTTGGTCGGCCCGGTCAATGATCATGTCTATCTGCGCCCCTGGAAGTGCATCGGTGCCCTTGAATTTCCAGGAGCTGTGTTTCGTATATACCCCGCTGATGCCCAAGGCAGGTTTTATCTGGCCTGTACCGGCGGCTTTAGCCGCAGGATGTGAGAGCGGGCAAATATGTGCTTTTTTCGGGCGTTTCTGCGGCAGTTCTTTAAAAACTTGCAATCTATAGATCAACTTGAGTTGCCTTTCTGACGGGTTCCGTCAGAAAGACAACTCAGGCAGGGCTTGATTACTCGTAAAGCGCCCCAAATTTGACAACTTTCAAAAAGTTGTCAAATTTCAAAATGCCGGCCAAATATTCACCTCCGCCTCCAACCTCACCCCAAACCCCTTCTCCACCGATTCAATAATCGCCTCGGCCAGATTTTTCACCTCCGCCCCTGTTGCCCCCCCATAATTCACCAGCACCAGCGCCTGCCGCTCGTAGCAGCCCGTATTCCCCACGCGCTTGCCTTTCCAGCCGCATTGTTCGATCAGCCAGCCAGCGGGTATTTTTACCCGGCCATCTGGCAAGGGGTAATGCGGCGCCTGTGGGTGCGTAACCAGGATGCGCTCCAATACCGCGCGGTCGGTTTCCGGGTTTTTGAAGAACGAACCGCAGTTGCCAATCTTGGCCGGGTCTGGGAGTTTTGAGCTGCGGATTTGTACCACGGCGCGACTGATGTCGGCAATATTGGGGGTTACTATCCCATTGGATTCCATGGTTTTAGATATGTCGCCGTAGGAAGTGTTCAGTCGGTGCGGTGCTTTGGTCAGAGAAAAAACGACGGAGGTAATGCACCATTTCCCCTTCTCCTCCCGCTTGAAAATGCTGTCGCGATAGCCGAATTGGCAGACCGAATGCTTAAACGATTTAAGTTTTCCGGTGCTCAGGTTGAGTGCTTTTAAGCGCACAAAAACGTCTTTCAACTCGACCCCGTATGCTCCGATATTTTGAATCGGCGCAGCGCCCACTGTGCCAGGGATGAGGCTCAGGTTTTCTATGCCACCGTAGTTATGCGCCACCGCCCAGAGCACAAATTCGTGCCACACCTCGCCGCTGCCGACTTCCACCCAGACCTTGTTTTTGAACTCGCGGATGACTTGAATACCACGCAGATTGTTTTTCAAAACCAATCCCTGCACATCTTGTGTAAAAAGCACGTTGCTGCCCCCGCCGAGTAGAAAAACGGGTTGAATACCAGCGAGCAGCCCAGCCCGCAAATCATCGAGATTGGAGATTTCGGCAAAATGTGCGGCTTTTATGTCGAGGCCGAAGGTGTTGAAGGGTAGGAGGGAGGTGTTTTCTAGGATTTTCATGCTGATAGGTAGACGAAACAGGGATTTTGATTTTTGGTGGTAATAGAGAATGTGTTACAAGTTTTTTTTGACAGGATTTACAGGATGGACAG
>JANMME010000925.1:0-12020 GCA_031373015.1 Saprospiraceae bacterium | reverse complement strand
GCGGCAGTTGCCCCTTTCTTTGGGATCCATAGCGGTCCAAAATCGTCCACGGTCCAATTGGTGTATTGTTTGGGGTCGTTGGGGAAAAGGTCGCCGGGAACACGGTTGTCGTTTTTAAGGCGCACCACATCAAAACCCCATGATTTTATTTTTGCTACTTGGGTGTCATCCAGGTTGAAGTAGCCATTTTTGGCGGCCGTGCCGCGTGGAGACCTTGATTGATCGAGGTCGTAGATATTTACCCCGAGATCAGCCACTTTTTGCACGCTCAGGGGCGTGGCGCCCAGTTTGACCTGGTAGGTAAACTGTTTGTGCGCAGGGTTTTGCACCGCTTGTCCGTTTATAAAAACCTGCCCGTCTCGTATCTGAAGGCTGTCGCCTGCAATGGCAATACATCGTTTGATGTAGTGGTCTTTTTTATCTACGGGCCGTGTCACGAAGGGGACTTTCATGCCCCGATATTCATTCGCCAGGTTCTTGCGGTTCCATTGGCCAATGTCCCAACTGCGGCCGGGCACGATATAGACACTATCGCCAGCCGGCCAGTTGAACACGACGGGTTCGTTTCGATCAATCGCTTCGATCGCTGGAAGGCGGTAATACGGGAGCGAGGGCTTTTCGAGGTAAGATTCGCTGCCGGTGATGGGCATTACGTTGTGCATCAAAGGGAACTGGATCACGGTCATAGGTGTGCGGATGCCGTAATGGGCCTTGCTGACAAAAAGATAATCGCCCACCTTGAGGGTGCCTTCCATCGAAGAGCTGGGAATCACATAAGCTTCGATGAGGAACATCCGGATAAACGCCGCTGCAAATACGGCAAAAATGATCGCCTCGGTCCACTCACGCGTGGCTGATTTTTTGAACTGAGGGTATTGGCTCTCCAGTTTTTTCAGGCCGAGGGTATCCTTTTTTTCAATTGCTTCATGGTGCAAGCGATGGAATTCGCGTTCCTTGTCCAAAATCGGCCCCTCATATTTCGCATTGGCATCGCGCCCGACGAGGAAAAATGACACCGGCGCATACACCACCGCCAACACCGAGTCCCAAAAACCATGTCGCCCAAAGGAGCGCACCATATCAATCACCAAGCCTGCATAGATGAAAAAATTGACCACGGGAAACAGGAACCACAGCGCATACTGCGGCTTTCGGCCTACGAGTTTGCACCATTCCACAGCCGCCAGGCCGGGAACGAGCGCTTTCCAGCCAGGAATACCCGCTTTTTCAAACAATTTCATCATGCTCAAGCCAAGCAGGATGTAGAGGACGACGAGGAAGAGAAGAACTGACATGGGCTAAATAAGATAATTGGATATTGGGATATTTTTACCCGCCGAAGCCGAGGCGAAGGAGGGGGGATATTTGGGATAACCTAACCGTCGGCTCAATCTGAGAATCGGCCTAAGATATTCATGTTTCCTAAAAACGCCGGCGAAGGTATTTTACAAAAAAACACCTTCGCCGCTCATTAGATTGCCTGTCCAAAAACTTCGATGAACAGTTGACTTGGACATTGGAAGTTGGATATTGCCTGCCTGCCTGCCCGCCTACCGGAGGGCAGGCAGGCAGGGATACCCACTACCCTTCTTCTTCCTCTTTCTTACTTCCAGTACGCCGCTTGCGCCGGGTTTTGAACAGTTCTACCACCTCTTTGTCGGTCAGGAAGTTGAAATCTACAAATTGGGTGGAAACAAAACGCTTTACGTCTTGATAGTCCTTCGCCCGTTTGTCGGTGAAAACTTTGAGCAGTTTGTCTATGTACGTCAGCGAAAGTTTTTCTACGGCTTGGTTGAATTGCTGGTTGCCAAAGATTTTCATGTAAAGGCCGAAAATCTTGGTCAACTCGAAATAGTCGGCGTATTCACGTTCCGTAAGTCCTTTCACGAGGCGTGTGAAGTAGTTGAGCACCAATTGGCGCAAGCACTCCGTCTCGACGGCAAGCCCTTCGTGTCCATTGTAAAAATCCTGAACCGCTTCTATCGAATCGGGGTGTACATAACCGAGGCTGTGGATCTTGTCGGCAATGCGGTAGTAGTCGGAAATGCGGTCTTTCCAAGTCTTGTCAATGGCCTGGCTCATGCGTTCGTCGTTAGTAGCGTCAATACCGGGCGACTTGTAAAGTCCGACCAGGAAGCGCAGGTAACGAAGGTCGAACTCCTGAAAAGAGCGCCGCTCGCGCTCAAAATGCGTTGCGAATGCTTTGCGTTCTGCCGGGTCGAGGTCTACGAAATTGCCACAAATGGCGAGCATTTCGAGGTATTCTTCGGTGGCATGGAATTCCTTGTTGTTCAAGAATCCAAGGATTTGGGCCTTGAGGCTGTCGTTGCCGGCACCCGTTTCAAAGCGCTTGAGCAGGAATTGGCGCAAAGCCGAAAAATTCGGCTTCATCTCGCCCAAAGTCTTGGGGAAATCTGCCGAGTGGTATTGTTCGTTTCGGAACTGGTTGGAATAGCGGCGGTAGATATCCTCCCGATCTTTCAGGTCGCGGAAGCGGTCCTGCTTCAACTGCTGCAGGAAATAGCGGATGCGCTTGTTTTCCACGAGGCTCATCAGGTTGGTGATCCAGATGTCGCTGCTCAAAGCGAAGCCCACGGTGATGCTTTGTCCGATGCGTTTTTTGAGTTGTTCGAAATGCACACTTTTGCAAATAGCGATCAGGATTTCCTTAAAGTGGTCGTTGGGGCGGACGTATTTGTACTGATCTGTGATCTCGCCGCGCAGTACGGAAAAGCCAAGGATACGCGGCAGGTAAAGACCCTCGAAAGGCGGTTCCAGCAAGTATTTTTCAAAGGTCACCAGCTGCAAAGGGGCTTCAGAAGCCACTTGGTGGTGCAGGGCGGAGAGCATGGGTTCAAACTCGGTGCGCAATGCGTTGTAGTAATCGTCTTCCTCTTCTTCGAGGTAAAGCGCGAGGTTTTCGGAGTCTTGGATGGCTGCCGCGATCTCGTTCAAGCGGTCGTAGTATTGGTCGTCTAATGCTTGCATAAGTGAGAGGTTGTGTGACCCGCCTACGCCCCTGCCCGCCAAGGCTCGGCAGGCGGGAAGGCTTCGGCGGGTAAAGAAATGAGAGAATGTGGGCGTTTTAAAATGGGTAAATTATCAAACCCTATTTTGAAAAAGACCCGATGAAGCCACCAAGGGCTTCATCAGGTCTTTTCATCAAAACACGCTTCAAGGGCAAATGTAAACAGTCGCCCCGAAGTTGGCTTATTATTCTTCTGTTTTTTCTTCTGTTGCTGCTGGCGCTTCTTCTGTGGCGGCTTCTTCAACGACCGGTGCAGCTTCCTCTGCAACTGCCTCCTCGGCTACCGCTACTGCTTCTGCCGAGGCTTCTTCTGCTACGGCCACTACTTCTGCCACTGCCGGAGCTTCTTCCGCTACGGCTGCTGGTGCTTCTTCTACGGCTTCTTCAATCGCTGGAGCAACTTCTTCTTCTACTACTACCGCTGGTGCTACTGGCTTAACCTTCACTTTAGCCGTTCCGTCCACTTTCGCTACAAATTTTTTCTTGGCGTCTTTCGTGTCTTCGCGTTGTTTTTCGATGCGGTTTTCTTTCTCCTCGATCCAGTTAGCCAACATCTCGTCAGCTTTTTCCTGGTCGAATGCGCCTTTGGTCACGCCTTTTTGAAGATGTTTTGCATACAAAACGCCTTTAAAACGGAGTATTGCGTTGACCGTGTCGGTTGGTTGTGCGCCAACGCTCAACCAGTGGGAGGCACGCTCGCGGTTCAGTTCGATGGCTGCAGGAACGGTGAGGGGGTTGTAAGTGCCGATCTTCTCGATGAATTTACCGTCGCGGGGCGAGCGGCTGTCGGCGACTACGATGTGGTAAAAAGGGGCGGCTTTGCGGCCTTTGCGTTGCAGGCGAAGTTTGACTGCCATGTTGTGGAATTGAAAATTTAAATGAGAAAATTCTCGCCCGGCTACTTATTTGAAATAGCACCGGGCTTTTCGAGGGGCGCAAAGGTAGAAAAACAGCGCTTGAAAAACCAAATAATATTTGTTTTTCTTCTCCAGGAAAACAAAAGAGCGTGTCCTCTAATGGAGAGAATACACGCTCTTTTGCTTAAAACTCAGACAAGCGATCAGCGCCAGCCGCAAACAATTGCACAAATGGCAGCCAGGGTGATGGTCCAATACCCTACATTTACAAGCACATAACTCAAGCTGCGCTTTTCAAAAATGGCATTGGTTCCGAAAATTGGCAGCACCACCAACAAGCCATAAAAAATGCCATGTGCAATGCCGTGCCCAAATGTAACCCAATCTTTCGGCGTGCCATCGGGATTAAGGGAGGTTTGGTGAACATCCATGAACTGCAATCTGCACCAAAATGATAGCATAAATGCCAGTACAGTAGCTGCCAGATACATAATGGGCTTGGGGCCCGTTCCAATGCTTTCGGTGGTGAGACCGTTGGCCCGCATCCATACTCCCCCAAGTACTTTTGGATGGTAGTAGATGAAGCCGATGGCCATTGGCATGAGTGTGGCTACGATTTGGGCCCACCAGTTGATTTGTTGTTCCATAAGTTGTGACAAGTTTTGTTTTGAAAAGATGAACAAACGTACAAATGAGTTTTAAAATAACAAGCTTTTGAAACAAATAAATTTAATGGCTGCGAAATCAAAGGCTTATTCCTGTAAAAGCATGAACTCAAAAGACAAACCTAGTGCCGGACGATTGATTTTTTGAAGGGGGAGCTGGGGAAAGTTTGATTTTGATGAAGATGGGCCACGGATGACGCGGATGAGACACGGGTTTTTGTGCCGCGCGTGGGCCTTAAGATCTACGCACGGCGGAATTCGGCCCGTTTAGAATAAAATACCTTCCAGATTGTGCATCTCAAATCTTCGTTTTCTTCTGCAAACCTCGTAGGTTTTTAAAACCTACGAGGTTTAATGCGAAAGTTTGAAATGCAGCCCTTCCAGATCATCTATTTTGCAATCACCAACCGTTGACTTAACTGTTGGTTTTCGGTGCGCAGGCGCACAACGTAAACACCGCTGCTGAATGGCTTGCCCGATAGGCCGAGGGTCACTTCTGTTTGCCCCTCTTCAAGTATTTGTGTGGAAACTGTTTTGCCGAATTGATCGGTGACAGACAGTTCAGCGGCGCCTCTGATGTTGTTCAAATCAATGGTAATTTCATCGTTTGCGGGGTTGGGGAAGATTTTGAAGTCTTGATTTGCACCCAACCGCGTTCCCAGATATTTGATAAGGGAGGTTGTTCGTAGCCACTCGGTCGCAGATGACTGGGATGGAACAGGTGGAAAGGTTGGGGTTGTTAACTACATGTACTGTACCCCCAACAGTTTCAAGGTTATTAAGATTTGAAAGTGAAGAAACTTGTGTATCGTCAAACTGAAAACTACCGTCAATATGTGCCAGTCCTGAAAATCCACTGAAACTGATCAATGCAGGATTGTGGAATAGATGAAAAGCTCCGGTAATGGTACTGATACCGTTGGGCGCATTCAATGTCTCCAGCGCGGTATTTCCATAAACAAAGAAATGCAGCAAATCGCCCCCAGAAGTAACGCTCAAAAGGTTGATAGAAAGCAAATTGGGATTGTTTTGAATGTAAATGCTGTTTCCTACGAACGTAAGGTTGTTCAGGCCAGTGGCACTTGTCATCCCGTTGTTGTCGTGAATGAACAAATCTCCGGTAATCGAATGCAGCACCGACAAAGATGAAATGTCTAGCCCCGAAGAACTCGGCCCGATTTCGAGTGTGCCGTCCAACTCATGACAGCCGTTCAAATTTAGGTCGTTTACAAAATTAGTTACTTCAAGTTGTATTGTAAGATGCACGCTACCTGCATGCGGGCACTGCCCAGCCGCCATCCCACTACCCAACCAAAAAAGAGCCCCCAATAAAATCAGCCGCGCCGCTTGGCGAGAAGAGAAGAGGTTTTTCATAAAAAAAGAGTTTAATTGATGAAAAAAAAGATATAACCAAATTTAAAATTTATACGAATCGTGGGTAGAAACGGAAGGCTGTATGCATGAGTCGCACCACATAAGTAATTACCAGTATAATTGAAACACAAAAGGCACAAAAGGACACAAAAGCAGCACTACACGGTCTTTTGTGCTCTTTTGTGCCTTTTGTGTTTCAATTTATGTCAAATTTAATTATGTGGTAAATGGTTGCCGCATAACCATATAAAATCGCGCAACATCAAAAAAACCGCGTAGCGGTGCCATTTTGGTAGCACGGATAATCGGTTATCAGTGTGTGGAAAGCAAAAAAGCGGAGCGCTCGTTTTTTCCTGGGAGGATGGGTCAAAACAGCGTGGTGGGAAGCCGGTTTTTCCAAAGAATGGTGTGAATGTATTGCTGTGTGGGGGAATCTTGGGAGAAATAACCCAAAAGTGTCTCCAGTCCGTCATAAAGTTTTAGGGAAGTGCCCAAAAAACAACTTTAAATACTTCCTATCTGCAGCTCATTGTGGGTTGTCTTTCTGACGGAACCTGTCCTCATCAAGGGCGCGTACCCCGAGTATTTGCCCTACTGAGCACTCAAAAGGGCAAATACTCGACCAAAGCGCACTTGATGCGGACGGGGTTTCGACCAAATGAGAAAGATTGGCTACTCGAGTTGGGAAGAAATCATTGATGGTCAAGCATTTCAGGGTACTTGCCCTGATATAAACCACTCAGTCCTGTTTCTTTTTTGCCAATTCGCGGCGCACTTGTTGAACATATTTATGGGTGACACCCACAAATTCGGCTACCTCAGCATCGCTCCAATCCGGAAATTTTTGGATGGTTTTGATGGTGATGGCGAAGGTCGTTCTTACCATACCTTGTTGCATACCTTGTTGCATACCTTGTTGCATACCTTGTTCGCGGCCTTCTTCACGACCCTCCCGAAGGCCTTCTTCTTTCCATTTTCTCCCAAATATTTCAGGGATCGCGTCAATCCAGTCGCGCTCCGCTTTGTGCAATTGCTTGTTGAGTTCTTTAACTTGAGCCTCTGTCATTTTATAAAAATTGAATACGTAAAGCGTTAGGGTTTGGAGTAGGATGCCTTCGCGGTCGCTCCGGTAGAATGGCTTGCCAAAAGTAAGGACGTTTGGCCATTTTTTCAAAACGAATCTTTCGTTGCGGGCAAATTTTAACGCCAAAAACAGGTTTTTCAGGTATTCGGTTTCCACCTTTTCCTCAATTTCCTGAGGCGGCATCCGACTTAGGTCTGTGAGCAGGTAATGAAAGTTCGGGACAAACGCCTGCCAGTACTCCGGCAAGCCCGGGAAATAACTGGAAAAAGGCTTCTGTTTCCAGCCCTGCGCCCCGTGATACACGATTATCGGAATGATAAAAGAAAGCGGGCGCTCGTTTTTGAGGTCATCCTCCCAGATTTGCAGCAAATAGTCGAGCAGTTGAAGGTGTACCGGAAAGGACGGGCGGCCTTTTTGTGGCCGTGCCAACCCGAGTAACCAAACCTTGTCATCCCCTCCGAATCGGGTCTCGTCAAAGCCTGCCCCGATTCGGAGGGGATGACAAGCTGGGGATGGGTGCTTAAAGCAACCCTGGATTTCCGAGCTACTTAAAGGTATCTTCCTTGCCGCCTGCGTCAAGGAATTAAGGATGGCATTACGCGGAGAAAGGTTTCAAATCAACTTTCGCAAATCAAACTCGAAGCCTGGGCATACACCCTCACCGGAAAGCGAGTGGTCGAAGCCTACGAGTTCTTCCACGGGCTGGCCGGGGCGATAGACGTAAGCCTTCTTCATTTTTGGGTCAACCAGCCAAGCCAGACGCACACCGTTGGCAAGCCAAGTATCCGTCATTTTCTTTTTCAATTTGCCGATGCGGTCGCTTGAGGAACGCACTTCCATGACAAAATCGGGGACAAGAGGGGCGAACTTTTTGCGCTGTGCCGAAGTAAGGGTAGCAATTTTTTCATCCGATGCCCAAGCCCCGTCGGCGGAGCGGATGGAACTATCAAGAAGTTTGAAGCCAGTGCTGGGGCTGAAGGTGCGACCTTTTTGATACTGAAGCCACCAATTGTAAAGGAGGCCGTGAGCGTCGCTTTCGGCGATTCCGCCGTCGTAGTCAACAGGAGGTATGATGATGAGTTTTCCATTTTTCTCCATCTCAATGCGGAGTTCGGGGTTTTCAGCGCAAAACTCCATGAGTTCAGCATCCGTCAAACGACGGCTCGGCTTGAATTCCGTCTCAGCACCCATGAACCAGCGGTTTTGGATTCGGATAGATTGATGGGTATGTACGTTGCCCATGATGGGAAATTTTTGAACAAAATTAAGCAGCGGGTGCGGGGTCATAAGACCCACGCACGGCGGAAGCGTTTTCAGCATATCATACCACCCCAGATAAAATCGCGAAATTCGTCGCCGGGTGGATAACGGCCAATGAGTTGGGATTCAGGCAAATCCAACGCAGTAGAGCGGTTGATGAGCACTGCCAAATCACGCGAGTGAGGTGTTTCTTTTACTTCAACCGCAGTTTTTTGGTCTAGGACAAAATCAATTTCTGCCCCCGTTTTAGTTTGATAATAACGTATGTCAGGGATACCAGTTCGTAGGAATTGGAGGAAAACAGCATTTTCAAAAACCTGTCCGCTACTTACTTGCGCCAGTTGGTTGAGGATTCCAGTGTCAGCGAGGAAAACTTTTTTTCGGTACGCAATTTCTTTGTCCGTGTTTTTGGTAAAGGGTGAGACCAAATGGATGAAGTAGGTGCGCTCCAACAATTCAAGGTAGGCGTTGACTTTGCGGCGGTCAGCTCCCAGCACGCCCGTCACGCCCGAAATTTCGAGCAAAGTGCCCGAACGGGCAGCAAGCAGCCGGATAAGTCGGTAGAGCGTTGCGCTCGCATCCAAGTCCGACAAGAGTCTGATATCCAGTTCGATATAAGCGTTGATGATGTCTTGCAAAAAAGCCTTTTTATCCGCTTCTGTAGCAGCCAAGACCACTTGTGGGAAACCACCATAATGAACAAACTCTTCGTACCAAGATTTGAAGCGGTTATAAAGCGGTAGGCTATAAGGCTGTAGTGCATACTTGGTCAAATCGCTTGAGTCCACGTCTTTGAAATGGAGAAACTCGCAAAAATCGAGCGGGTACATTTCAAAAATGCGCTTCCGCCCAGCGAGGCTCTCCGAAAAACGGTTTCGCAAGTAAAAAGAACTTGACCCCGTGACGATAAACTTGACAGGGAGATGGTCATGGCAATATTTAATAAAGCTGGTGATTTCGGGCACCATCTGTATTTCGTCCAAGGCCAAGATGCCTGGCTGGTCGAACTGAAGTCCTAGTTGTTCCAACTCGCGCTGCACATCGCCAAAAAGTTTTTGCTGAAATACAAACCGGTGATCCGGTCGCTCCAAGTCGAGGTACAATTTGTTCGACAAGGGAGATATCTCCAGCAAATGCCGCAAGGTGGTTGACTTCCCGACCCGGCGCATCCCTGTGATCACGGTGACTTCTTGCGCTGAAAGATGGGCTTCTAATGCTGTAAATATTTTCCTTTTGTACATAAGGATATACTATTTGTACAAAGGTATGTCAATAAAGTGTGACTATGTTAACTTTATTGGCACAAAAAGTCATTCCGCCCCGCGTGGTGTTCCCAGCCTAACCCAATCCCCCACCTAGCCCCAAAACCGATCCCAAGCCGCCGCGCCTGGGTCTTTTGACCCAGCGCCACTCCGGTGAGTAGCCATGCTTTACCAAAATTTCCCTGTTATTCAAACGGAGGCGGCCAATCGCTTGCCGTACCAAAAGTGTGTCAAAAAGTCCCAATAAAGATAATTTTTTCCTCGACAATTCAAATTCATTCCTTCATTTTATGGACGATCCCGTGTCGAATTTCGCAGGTTCGTACATTGATCTTGGCTACCCACCGATTTGGCGCTGGGTCAAAAGACCCAAGCGCGGCGGCTTGGCATCGGTTGTTAACCATAAGATTGGACTATGCAGGCGCTGGAACACCACGCAGGGCATAAAATTATGAAAAAAACGCCCAATCAAGCAGATTGGCTTTTGAAGCCCGCCAACTCGGCGCGTTTTTTAGCCAGTTCCAAACGCTCGGAAACGTCTTTGGCGCTTTGGTAGAGTTGATCGAAAAACAAGTTGATTTTCGTTTGGTCTAGTTCGGAAAAAAGTATGCTCATTTTTTTCCAGAACGCTGCTTTCTGTTCTTTGGAAACAAGCGAAAACCACTCCTTTTCGAGCGATTCATAATGGAGGGACACAGATTTCTCTTCGATTGTCGCAGTCATAATTCCTGTAATTTTTTGTACCAAAAATCTTGCAATTCTTTGATGTCGCGGAGTTTGTCCAGGCCTTCGTTGATAAAATCATTGGCGGCTCTTTTTCCGCCCGGCACGAATTCAGGGAAAGTGGCGTGCCACCGCATTTGGTGCTTTATTTTTTCCTCTTCAAATTCAAGGAGGTATATTTCTTGGAGTATCTGTTCGCGTGTCATAAGCAATTTGTTGGGAATGCTTGGCTCAAAGGTAATTATATTGTGCTTCCATGGATGCTAATTATTAACCATGAAATGTCAAAAATCAATTATAGGATTTCATGGTTGCTATGCAGCTGTAGCTAACAAAAACGGGCATTCCGCACTATGCGAAATGCCCGTTTTTACTGTCAAGTTCTGCTGCCTACCTGCCAAAGTGCTTAGTTTTGAACAACTAAACGTCGCGTGGCCCGCATACCGTCGGCAACAACGCTTACGGCGTACATACCATTTGGCAAACTGCCGCTTTTCAAGTATGCGGTCATGATCGCTCGTTGCTCGTCGGCTTCCAGTGAACGAGACCAAACGACCCTGCCCGAGAAATCGGTTACGGTCAGCAATCCCTCCGTTTTGAGGCCGCCTATCTGGATGGTAACCAACGCTGCAGCCGGATTGGGCGACAGTTCCAAATCGAGCGCATCCGTTCGCAGCTCTGGAAATGGATCGAAGGAGTCTTGTGAACGGTCGCAGACGGGGGTATTGTTGGTGATGGCATTCGTGATATCAGTTGCCCATTTTTTCAGATTTTCAGCCTCAAGGAATGGAATGCGACAGCCGTTGCCGTTGCAGTTGCCGTTGTTGCATGTATACGCAGTCACTTTTGCGCTAAAATTACCCTGAGTATTGCCGAGTAATAACTTAGCATCGGCATAGTATCCAGCATCGTATTTGCTTTTGGCGTCATTCAATATTGAAATCAATACGTTTTGGCAATTGGGTAGATTGAGCGCTTGAATATCTTTTTTCAATTCCTCAAAGGCTTGGCTCACTGAGAGATCTGCTACAATGCAGCCGCAAGCGCCAGGGGCAATTTTGTTCGGATTGCTCGGGCATCCGTCGCAAGCGTCGCCTTTTCCGTCGTGATCAAGGTCGGCTTGGTTGGCATTGGCGACGCTGGGGCAGTTGTCAACATTGTCACAAATGCCATCGCCGTCGGTATCACAAGCCAGCTGGCAGCCCGTGATGTTTGGCGGCAAGCACCCGGTGGCGTTGCCGTATATTTGATAAGGGTAGTGTATTTGGTCGTCCAGCGCAACCCGGGTGCAAATGACTGGAATGGAACAAATGGAGAGGTTGGGGTTGTTAACTACAGATAATGTCCCTCCAACAGTTTCAAGGTTATTAAGATTTGAAAGAGAAGAAACAAGGCTACTGTTAAAATAGAAGATGCTATTTATATCTGTCAAATCTGAAAAGCCTGTAAAATTTGCCAAAACAGGATTGGAGTAAACAGACAAACTGCCATGCACTGTCGTGATGCCTGTCGGGGCCTTCAAAGTATGCAAAAGCGGATTTCCAATCACAGAAAAAAAGGTCAAATCGCCGCCAGAAGTCACCCCAGAAAGATTATATTCTGTCATGGAAAGATTGTAATCCAATTGAATACCACCTCCGACAATCATCCCCGTTGCTAGTTTCGGGATGCCAAGGCTCGTCGGATTGGGATTGTTGATGACCTGCAAATCCCCTCCGATAAATTCCAAAAGCGGAAAATTAGGTAGGTTCACCGCTTGGGTACTTG
>JANMME010000924.1:0-7110 GCA_031373015.1 Saprospiraceae bacterium | reverse complement strand
AGGGGTTGTGCAGGATCGAGTCGAGACAGATACTTACACCATAGACAGGCAACTATTGAGCCTTCAAAAAAAATGCGCCCAAAAGGTTTCGCAAGTTCAACACAAGCCTGGTGTAGGTATTGTTGAATTGGCAGTAAACCCTGCATTGGCGGACAAACAGGTTTTGAGCGATGAAGAAATCAGGCAAGTGTTTGATCAGACCATGAAGACAGAGAAACTGCTCAACTTCCCATCGGATGTAGAATTTTCTTTTGACAATAAAGGAAACCTTTATTTGTTGCAAATGCGGCCGATCACCACATTGGACCTCAACAAAATTGGAATATTGGACAACACAAATATTGTAGAAAGTTATCCTGATGTTACCTTGCCATTGAGTTTTAGTTTTGCTTTGAAAGCTTATGAAAAAGTATTTAAAGGCAGTTCAAGAGCATTTTGGGTCTCCAATAAAATCGTTCAAAAAAACGACCTTGTTTTTAAAAACCTGTTGGCACACTATTATGGCCGGATCTATTACCGCTTGGATAATTGGTACAAAATGTTATCCATCGTGCATAGCTCTGCACGCTCCTTGTCGGCATGGGAAAAAGCAGTTGGGCTGATGAAAAGCGAACGGGACAAAGTATCTTTTACTTTTCAAAGCCGGATAAAAACACTTTTTTCGCTTGTGTACCTGATATTAAATTATCCTCGTGGGAACAAGCAGTTTTTTAAGTTATTTGATGAAAATTACACGTTTTTAAGGGACATTAAGCCCTATCTACATTCGCCCAAAGCCCTTTGGCAGCATTATGAGACTGCGACAGCCAGGCTTTTTGAACCTTGGTATATTACGCTGGTAAATGACTTTTTGGCTTTTAAATTTTTTGGGTGGCTTCAGGATTTAATCTCAAAATTCAATTTGTCATCTACAGAATCACTTGCAAACGACTTGCTTTGCGGAATCGGTGGCGTTGAGTCGGAAGAAAGTATTTTACATGTATTAAAACTGAAAGAGATTGTCAATTCAAATCCCGATTTGAAGGCTTTATTTGAAAAAGCAGATGAAGAAATTTGGCCAATTCTGGAAAGTGGTTCTTTCCCGGATTTTTATAAAATGGTACAACATCACCTGGAACGCTACGGCGATCGTACTTTGTCCGAGTTAAAATTGGAAACGCCATCCATGCGGAACCACCCTGTATTATTTATCCAACTTTTAAAAAACCAACTTTCTACCACCATTGGGGTTCAAGATTTTGAGTCGCGACAGAAAGAAATACGAGCATCCGGAGAGGCCGTGGTCCGGGCCAATCTGAAATGGTGGAACCCAAAGACATATATTTTTAATTTTGTCCGAAGTATGGCAGCTTATGGTTTAAAAAACCGGGAAAATATGCGTTTTTGCAGGACAAGAGCTTACAGCGGAGTCAAAGATATCTTTGTAGAAATAGGCAAAATGATGGAAAAGGCCAAAGTGCTCAACCATGCAAACGATGTATTTTTCCTTTCAATAAACGACCTTGAAGATTTTTGTAAAAAGGGTGCTATTGATTCTAAAATCAGCCAGATCGAAACAACAAAAGCACAGTATGAAAATTTTGAAACCCTACATTTGCCAGATCGTGTGATATACCAACATCCTGATCTTCCCGTGATGACCAATGTCATGAATTTGGATAGAGTGCATGCTAAATTAAATCAGGGAATAGCAGTATCTAAAGGTGTAGTTACCGCTGAGGCAGCCATCATAATCAATCCAGAGCCTCATCAAAGCGTGCATGGAAAAATTCTTATTTCTAGAATGACTGACCCTGGATGGGTATATTTGATGATGCAGGCAGCAGGATTGATTAGCGAAAAAGGCTCTTTATTGTCCCATACCGCTATAGTTGGCCGGGAACTTGGGATTCCGGTTGTAGTGGGTGTGAAAGATGCTACCAGAATATATAAAACCGGAGATGTATTGAAGTTGGATGGCAGTTTGGGGACCGTGGAGCATTTATCGTGACACTTGTAAAAAAAACAACAGATGCCTGAGTATCCAATTGTACCAGGAAGGGGTTTGAATACCAATGATGCTAAAAAGTATCGCCTGGATTTTTTAAAAGAGCATGGGATTGAAATTCCATTCATTGCAGACTCAAGATTAGATGAACAGCAGATTCGGCACAATGTAGAATCCTATATTGGGTCTATTGAAGTTCCAATCGGGCTTGCAGGGCCTCTTTTATTTAATGAAGAAAAGGCTGGGGCTTATGTATATGCGCCTGCCGGCACTTTGGAGGGCGCTTTAGTGGCCAGTATGAACCGGGGCGCCAAAGTCGTGAGCCAAAGTGGCGGTTTTAATGCGGTGGTACTGCACCAAAAAATGATTCGCAGCCCCATGTTTGTTTTTAGAAATTTGGAAGCTTGCGTGATCTTTAAGTCTTGGGTAGAAAAACAGTTTGACCAGGTCAAGGAAATTGCAGAACAGTATTCTAACCATGCCAAGCTAATTGCGCTATCCAGTTTTATTGCAAGTCGAAGCGTTCACTTAAAATTTGTTTATACAACTGGCGATGCTTCAGGTCAAAATATGACGACCAATTGCACTTCGCATGCTATGCAATGGATTAAGGAACAATTTAAATTGGAATGCGCCATTGAGCCAGTGCAGGTTGTAATAGAAGGAAATGCGGCTTCTGATAAAAAGGTTTCTCATTTTTCCATTCAGCACGGAAGAGGCATTCATGTCGTTGCTGCATGTGAATTAAAAGATCATGAGATCCGTAAAACATTGCGCGTAAATGCGGAGGAGATGTTGAATGCCTTAAACCAGTCGCAAATTATGAGCAGGTTTGATGGCATGATTGGTTACAACATTAATGTCGCAAATGCTATTGCGGCCATTTTTGTGGCTACGGGTCAAGACCTGGCCAGCATTCACGAATCGGGGGTTGGCCTGTTAAATCTGGAAAAAACGCCCGATGGATTATATTGTACTTTGCATTTGCCCTCCCTGGTAATAGGTACGGTTGGGGGCGGCACCCAATTGCTGCGGCAAAACGAGGGTTTGCAGATGATGGGATGTGCCGGCGTAGGCAAAGTGGGGCGATTTGCCAAGCTCATCGCCGGATTTGCATTGTCATTAGAGATCTCCACTTTTGCTGCTATAGTAGGTGGTCAGTTTGCAAAAGTGCATGAGAAGCTGGGGCGCAACAAACCCGTTGATTGGCTCCTTAGAGCAGAAATTAATGAACCCTTTTTGGAGAAAAATCTAAAAGCCAATTACCGGGAGCGACTGGTCTCGGTTCGGTTTTTAGAAAAAAAATTGGTAGATAATGGGCTGATTATCAATTTGACCAGTCGTGTCAATAGTAAGCTTACGGGCTTTGTGCCATTAGAATTGTTGCTTAAAAATGCTAATAGTGGCGTTTCTGGTTGGGAATCTGTTTTGCTAAAAAGCAAACCATTGGACATAGAAGTATATCAAGGGCTTCACTATATGGCGGCTTCCATTGATCCAGCACTGGCCGATCTTATTATGGCACATCAACAGCTGTTGGAGTTTAAAGACTGCCATTTGAAAGAGCCCTATTTGTATCAGATGCTGGACGAAACAGGGTTGCAGGTGTCGCCAAATTTTTATGGAAATTATATTGATCCCAAACGTGAAATTTATACTTTTGTAATCGAATTATTGAAAGAATCCGAGCTCGTTGTATTCAACGCTGAAAACAACCCCGAGATTTGGCAAGTTCCCCAAATAAAATCGGTTATTCGAGCGATTAGTGATGTTCATATTGCATTTTCGGGCTTGGAGCAGCATCTAATACCTACAGAAATAAAACTGTTTGAACCATGGAAAGCCAAGCCCTTGTATCGCAAATTTACAGAGATAATATGCCTGGAATATGAGGATGCCAGCTGGCAAGCCCTACCTAAACAGTTGTTTGCGTTCATAGACGAATTAGAACCTCTACATCAAAGTATTACCGTTCCAAAAACGATCATTCATAATGATTTCAATGCTCGAAATGTTGCTATCAGGGAGAGTGGGGACGTTTGTATCTATGATTGGGAACTGGCGATGTGGAATTTCCCACACAGGGATATTGTTGAGTTTTTGAGCTTTGCATTGCCTTTGGAATTCGATGAGCACACCATGATGCAATATTTGAGGTATCATTATTCATTGTATCCAACGGCTTTGAGCTGGGAAGAATGGAAGCCCGCTTATATTTATGCACTAAAAGAATATCTCGTTACGCGGGTTACTTTTTACATGACAGGAAAGATCCTGATGAATTATCTTTTCGCAGAGCGCATCTTCTTGAATTCGTTTAGAATGATTGATATCTTATCTGAAGACATAAAGCACAGCTGAATTGGAAAACTATCTGTTTCATATATTTATTCCCATGATCCTGTCAAATGTCATCCATATTGTCATGGTAAAAAAGAGGATTTGCGCTTCACTCGCAATACCCATTGCCAGAACCTGGTTTGGTGAAAATAAGACCTGGCGCGGCATGATAATATTGCCGCTGTTAAATGGCGTGTTATTTTGGATCGTAAATATGGTCATGCCGTTATTCGGGCAGATCCAAGCGCTTTTTTATGGCGGGATTCTGGGTTTAACTTATATGATATTTGAGTTGCCTAACTCTTGGTTCAAGCGGAAAATGGGGATTGGCGCGGGACAAAAGGCCGAAAAAAACGCGTGGTCTTTTATGTTGCTCGATAAAATGGATTCTGCAATCGGGGTTAGCTTGGCCAGTAAAATCATTTTTGATTTGACATGGATGGAAGCCTTGAAATTATTTGGGTTGGCAGTGCTTATCCACGTGTTTTTTTCCTGGTTATTGGTTACGACGGGGGTAAAAAAACGGTTTTGAGTTTTGGCGACGTTTACTAAACTTTGAAAGTTTAGTAAACGTATCTTGTTTAAACCTGACGGCGCGAGGTAACGCTCAGTAAAAACATCAAAACAGAAATGGGAACAAACGCCAACTCCGTTTTTGATAATCATTGTATTCCGTTGGAAAGTTTTCCAGGAGCGCTTGTTCTTCAATTCGAATCCGGTTCATTACCACAAAGCAGGGGAATACAAATAGTATAAGAACACATATCCAATTTTGCATAACAAGTCCCAATCCAATGTAATACATCAAAAGCCCGGTATAAGAGGGATGTCGGATGTACTTATAGATCCCATCCGTTTTCAGCGTGTGCGCTTCGAGTATGGATACCTTTACGGTAAATGCTTTTCCCAAACTAACAATAGCTACCCAACGACAGGCCAGTCCAAATATAACCAAAAAATATCCAGCGTAAACACTTAAGATTGAAAACGATATGGCCCCGATTTTCAAAAAATAAAACAATAAACTTATAACCAAAGCCAAAGGCACTCCTACTCGGAACCACAAGAGCGAAGTGCCATCTTCAGTAAATCTAATTTTTTCAGATTTGCCGCGCTTAATTAGGTTCACAATAATTCCCGAGCAGGAAATCATCAAAGCAACAAAAAGCACTGAAAAGTCCTGATTGTCCATAAAATAAATGCAATGGTTAAAATACCGCTTAACATTCCGAACATACTTTCTTTATATCGGATCATTGTATTTCCTGTGATTGTCTTTTCATTGGTTATGAAAAATGATCCATTGTTTACATGGTTGATCTGTATCAGTTTGATAACAGATATCCTCGATGGGTGGATCGCCCGTGCCTTTGATATACAAACCGAAATAGGTGCAAAGCTTGATTCCATCGCAGACATGGGCACATATATTGGAGCAATTTCCGGGATAATTGTCTTTAAAAGTGTAGAAATACAGCCACACCTTTTTTCCTTTTATGCCTTTGTTGGTTTGTTTATATTTTCCCACTTATTGTCCGTGATAAAATTCGGTCGTTTCCCGAGTTTGCATTTATACTCCTGGAAAATAGGGGGCTACATTCAGGGCTTTTTCTTTTTTGTGCTTTTTGTTTTTGGTTTTTATGCTCCATTTTATTTCTTGATGGTCACTTGGGGGATATCTGCATTTTTGGAACACATCATTATCCAGTTAATTATCAAAGAAATGAAATCGAACGCAAAGGGCTTATACTGGGTGCTCAAAGAAAAGCAAAAGGATTGATTTATTCCCAAACCCTGCAATCAACCCCTTTTTTAAATTCGACCATTATCATGTTTGTTCTTGCCCACCGAACCATCTTTTTCCTAAGCTGCCTGGGATAAAACGCATTTACAACATATTGAAACCTTGCTTTTTTGGGCAAAACCCCTGCCGTTGCAATATCTTCGTATGTAGAAGAAGCGCAGCGCATCCCGAAAAAAGCGTAATCATAAGGAGGGCTTGTTTTATATGATTGGAGCTTCTCGATGAGTTGGGTCTTTTTAAGTGCATCTATTGGCACCCTGATGGTGGTAATTTTATCGTATTTTGTCTCAAGTATCCAATCTGCCTTTTTCTTTAGCGTAAATCTGCCATTAAACGAGTTCGGTGCGTTTCTGGGAAAAATGTGAATGTTTTGTCGGTCTCCAAATTCAAACCCATAAACCAGGCCGTCTATCTCAATCTCGATATGTCCGCCTAGTAAGCCCCCAACCGTTTTTCTTTGGTCAAAGCAGTTCTTTTTGGGATAAGAACCGTGAATGAAATGAATGGATATTTCTTCGATAAAATTTTTGCAACTATACAAGGATCTAGTAAAAGAAAAATACTCAATTACTAAATAAAAAACAATTAGCCCGATTAAAATGGATAGTCCTATCAACATTTTTCTATTTATTCACAGGTGGATCTTTATGTGGGTACGCAACTGAATAATTCGGGGACAAGGTAGTTGTTCCACCTTTTCTCGACTACTTTTTTTTGACAGGATTTACAGGATGTACAGGATGGGAGCGGCTTCCATACTACTGGACATTTTTGTTTTACCCCTAGACCTATAAGGTTATAAAAACCTTATAGGTCTCGATTCCAGAAAATGTCCAGTTTTGGCAGCGACTCTCGGTTTGTAAAAAGTTGGAATCTAAAAGACCGAAAATCGCTGAATAATATGTATTTTTGCAGATTGACTTGATTGCATGTATACCTCGCGCCGCCAATTTTTCAGGATCCTCGGCAACCTGGAAAG
>JANMME010000915.1:0-2461 GCA_031373015.1 Saprospiraceae bacterium | reverse complement strand
TAAGTGGCAACCTCAAAGCGGGTCAAAATACCGATTGCAATTGGGTAGGCAGCGGAGAAAGGCGGAGCTTCAAATTTATTCTAAAAGACCATTTTCTGCTCGGCTGCTACGAATATGCAGACTACGCTACGAGCTACGACGTATTGTATCCTCGTACGCCCTGTGCCCATTGCAACACCCAACTCGATGAGCAGGTTAATCAATGGATAGAAGCTTGTCAAGCAGCTTTTGCTGCAAAAAAAATTCCGCTCTCGCCCAGCAACCGGGCCAGCAAGCGGGCCAGTGCTTGGCCTGAAATAGCCTGCTGGACGGATAATATCTTTGCTGGTTACGTTACGTTTTCCGATACCTGGACGGATCAGGCACAAGGGCTCTCCTTTAATTACGACCTGCGATTAAACAAGGAAATCACCCTTGAAGACCTTTTTAATAAAGGTTTCAATGCCGAAAAATATCTATCAGACTGGGCCAACCGTGAAATGCCTAAACTCTCCTCCTTTGCCAGCGACCCAAAATACCGCCAATGGCTTACCAAAGAAGGGTTCCCGCTTTTTGCCTTGCGACGAGAGGGCTTGGAGATCAGCACCTTGTTTCACCCGCAATATGGTCGGCAAACCTTGCTCGTGCCCTATTCCAAACTTAAAACCTATTTAAAAAAAGACAGCCCTGTAGGGGAGTTTGTAAAGTAAAGTCATTGGGTCATTTATCGTCATTGGGTCATTACGTCAATGACCCAATGACGACCAATGACCCAATGACGACTAATGACCTAAATGACGATAAATGACGATTTTACCTATGGAAGACTGGCAATTAGATTTTGAATGGGTGCGCACACAGCACTTGATAAAAGAAACCATGCACCGAGAGGTGCTGCCCGATCTGAACACTGTGTTGTTCCTTATCGGAATACAAGAATTGGGGCGCTGGAAAAAGGCGTTTACAAAGGAAGAAAAACAAGACCTCATGCACATTGCCGTATGCCGCTTGCTGAGTCAGGAAGGTTTTTTTGAATTTGTGGGCCGCGACGAAGATGGCTGGCCACACTACCGGCAGGCAGTGGAAATGCCCAAACAAGAAAACTCCGAACAGGAAAAACTCCTGAAAATTAACGCAATACGTTATTTTCAGGAGTGGGAAAAGGAGTAGGGCGAAATGAATTTCGCCCAACATTCAATGCCGGATTTAAACCGTAGCGTTTGGATTTTCAGTCGGATTTTCTTGTCCGTCCATAGGCCTACAGCCACGTTTTCCCCAGCGTTGCATAAATTGCTCGCGTTGTTCGGGCGGCATGTTTTTCCAGCGTTCGCGCATGTAGTGACCGCGCTGCCTACCTCCCCAGCCGTGCGGCCTAAAGCCGCCTGTCAGTAGTCGTCCCAGGATCATCAGACCAAGGGCCTGAAAAAAGGTAAGCACTGGAAGCCCGAAGATTGCTGTAGCCAGATTGTTCCACAGAAACATGGTGGCATAAGTGATTGCGGTAACGAGTAGCCCGAAGAAAATGCCTTTTGCTACCCATCTCCATTTCATGTATTTCATGGTGTGTGATTGATTTGTATGATTGAATGTTGTTGTTAGTCGTTGAGCCAGTCCTCGAAATGCTCGCGCAAGCGCAGCACTGCGTAGCGTTTTCTGGCCAAAAGTGTGTTGACAGACAGGCCGGTTTTCTCGGCCATTTCGCGGAACGGCACATCGTTGAGTTCGTGGGCAACAAAAACTTCGCGCTGTTCTGTGGGTAAAAGTTCGAGTGCCCGGTTTAGCTCCTCCCAGAACTCTTGCGTTTCGAGCAATGCATCTGGTAGGTTCTCCTCCAGCCAGAGGTCGAATAGCAGATCGTCGGCCAATTCGGCGTCATCTTCTTGATTTTCACCACTTTCTAAGCCAATTTGGCTGAACGGAATGGTTTTCTTTTTTCGGTAATAATCGGTCACGCGGTTGCGAGCCGCCGTAAAAAGCCAATTGCCAATCTGCTCGATTTCTTCTAAATCTTGCTGACGTATAAGTTGCAGCCACACGTCCTGAGCCGTGTCTTCCGCCACCTCGATATCCCGGATTTTTGAGCGCACAAAAGCCAATACCCTTCGGCCATATTGCCCGAACCATTCGGTGATTTTGCTGTCTCGTTGCTGATTTGCCAATTCGATTTCCAAGTTTCGCCCTGTTTATAAAGGGCATGACGGATGAGTCAATTGCATATTGTAAAACGAACAAAAATAATACCTTCGCTCGATGCACACGCACAGTCTTTTTGAACTCAACGAGCATATCCGCCGGGTGCTGGCGCTCAATTTTCAGCAGCCGGTATGGATTGTGGCCGAGCTTGCCCAGGTGGGCGAATCGCGTGGCCACAGGTATCTCGATTTGGTGCAAAAAGGCGAAGAGGGTGAAGTGGTGGCACAGGCGCAAGCGGCACTTTGGGCTTCTGAATTCCGACAAATCAATGCCCGGGTTCCCTTGGGCC
>JANMME010000890.1:0-2769 GCA_031373015.1 Saprospiraceae bacterium | reverse complement strand
ACTAACCGTATTCTGAATATTGAAAACCTTTTTACTTTGAAAGCATTGGACCGTCTGGGACAGACGGATCAGAGCATTGTTGTAATCATCTGGAAAGTTTGCTGAGAACAGTACATAAAGATTCAGGAACACTGGTACCTGATCATAAAAAACAGTGTTGTTAACTGTTCTGGGAGGAGGCCTGTGGTTTTTCAGAGTGCTTTCTTCTTCTATGTTGACTAAACTAAGCAATATAGTATTGTTCAACTGTGCATTATCTGTTCCTTCTGCTGCCGATACATTGCCCAATGTTACATAATTTGGGTCGTTGTAACCCGGAATACTTCGAATGTATTCATTTAATTCATCTGCTATTAAATTCAAGGCATGGTCAATCATGTTTTCGGAGTAGGCAACAAAACTTTGAGGTGCGTTTATTAGGCATGTAAAGTTCAGTCTGCAACGGCCTAACCTTGTTCAATAAAAACATGGAATAATAAAATATCAAGGTTTTCATGGAAAACTCAATTGTGCTTTTGTCAATGAAGTATATAGTTTATCGAAGAAACTGAATGCCAGATTCTAGACTGGGTTTTCATTTTCTGCGAAGCCCTTAAAAAGGGTCAATGTACTGCAAGATATCTGCTCCAAAGCCCGAGCCGTTGTTTGCTGACAATGAGTGGGTCGCATAACGGCTTAAACAAGCCGCACATCAAGGTTCAAGGAAACTTTAGTGACTAGACAATATGAAAATAAATACCGATTTTGGGAAAGCAAACAATAAATGTTATGCAGATATTTGGTAGACGCGCAACGGGGAGTTGCAACCTTATGAGTCAATATTTCTATTTTCGCACCATTGGGATAATGGGTTGTTGGAAGATGGTCGGTTATCAACTTTACTAAGTTTCTGAAGTTTTTTCAGGCATCGTCATCTCAATTCCCTCCCCCCTCATCTCCACCAAATCCAACAACTCCAATCCCCCCTTTTCCTTCAGCATCTCCACGATCTCACACCAATGCCGGAAAAAGAACTCTGCCTCTTGCACATCCATCCTCTTGCGGGGCTTGTATCCGATGAGGTAATAATTGCTGCCCTCCAGATGAGCGGGCGGTCTTTCGCTGAGAAAGCCTTGCAACCCGGGGGTGAATTGTTGGCGCACCATCTCTTCAAATTCGCTTTTGAGCCAGAATTTTTCTGAGAATTTTGGGTTTTCCTCAAAATTGATGTCGCTGGCCATGCCGAGTTTTGTCTGTAGTTTATGCCACCAACGCTCAGGTTTTAATTGAAAATTGGGCAAGTACCAGTTTTTGTCGTTGGCAAAAAACACGGTCTGAGTGTAAGCCTACGACGAACCCCATCCTGCTCTGGGGCTGATGCCCCCTACCATTGCCTCTTGGTCATCCGGGTGCTTGTCCCTCCGTGGCTTCCGATTTTTTATCCGTCGCTGGTTTCCAGTTTTGCGGCATGAGTTCTTCCAGTTGGCTGGCTTTATGGTCATTTATCCGGTTGAGGACATCGTTGAGCCATTTTTCAGGATCGATGCCGTGATGTTTGCATGCGGCGAAGAAGGTGTAGAGCATGGCCGTTCGCTGGGCGGATTCGTGGCTGCCGGCGAAGAGGTAGTTTTTGCGCCCGATGGCCGCGGGGCGGATAATGTTCTCTACCAGGTTGTTGTCGATCTCAATATGGCCGTTGGCAAAGAACAGCACCATGTTCTTCCAGCGGTTGAGGGCATATTTGATGGCTTTGCCGATGGCGCTGGCCGGGGTGACCTTGTTGTATTCGGAGTGGAGCCACTCGCCGAGGGTATCAAAGACCGGTTTTGACTCTTTGAGCCTCAGTTCGAGGCGCTGTTCGGCATCGAGGCCCAGGTTTCGGGCCTTTTCTTCCACCCCGTACAGGATCTTGATGAGCGTCAGGGCGGTCTGGGCCCGCTGGGCGTCATTGCTTTGGGCATCGAAGAATTCGCGGCGGACGTGCGCCATGCAGTTCATCAGGGCCAGGGCGTCGAGTTTGGAGCCCAGCGTTTCGTACACGCCGAAGCCGTCGCATTGCAGCACACCTGCAAAACGTTCGAGCAGTTTCTTGGGGCCTTTGTGGTCGCGCCCCGGTTGATAAAAGAAGAAGGGCAGTTTGTTTATCGGGTCGAACACCGCCCACAAGTACCCCAGGTGCGTTTTCCCTTTCCCGTCCTCCAGTACTTTGAGCGTTGTTTCGTCCATTTGGAGGTAAAAAGACCCAAAAACGACCTTTTTGTACGCTTCGTAGAGGAACAGCAGCGGGTCTGCCCCGGTCTTGACCCATTGGCCCATGGTGGCGGGCGGGATTTTCAGCCCGCTGCGGGCAAAGCGGGCGATGAGCCGGTGCAGCGGCAGGTGCTCCACATATTTGGAGATCAGGATATGGGCGATGAGGCTCACCCCGGCCTTTGAACGGCCAAAGGGCAGGCCCTTGGCCGGCGCCTGCACTATCTGGCCTTGATTGTTATCTTCATTGGCCTCCACGCGGGCATATTTGGGCCGCACGATGCGCCTTACCCAAACCCGGCCAGCCTCGTATTCCATCACTTCCGTCACGTCTTCCCCCATGCGCTTCATGCCGCTGACGTCCTCCTCGGGCTCGACCACTTCTTCCACCCGGGGAAGGTGGGCGGGGATCGGGACGCGGCCGTTGTGGCCAGGCCCTTTCTTTTCCGGCGCCCTGCGCTCGTGCGCTTCGATCAACTGCCGCACCGACTGCTCAACTGCTTTGTCTTGCTCCGGGTCGAACACCAGATTTAACTGTCC
>JANMME010000867.1:0-4936 GCA_031373015.1 Saprospiraceae bacterium | reverse complement strand
TGCGCGAGCGAGTGTCGCCTCTATTGCGCGGAAAAACAGCGCAATAATAGACAGGAAGTAAGTCAGGTCGCGGGTATCGAGTACACCCCGACTGATGGAATCGTAGTGATAGGCGATGCCGATGGATTGTACGATATCGTCCGTTTTGCCAAAGAAAATGGGAAGCCGGCTGAGATAATCGAAGGAGAGGTAGGTAAAAAAGCAAAGAAAAGTGGCGAGCACGAATGCCACGATCTGGTTGTTGGTGAGTGAACTGGCAAACACGCCAATGGCAGTAAAAGCCCCCGCTAAAAACAATAGACCAATATAAGAACCGAGGATACCGCCCGAGTCTAGATTGCCGGGAGGAGCGCCCAAATTGTAAACAGAGATGTAATAAAGGGCGGTGGGCAACAGCGCAAAGGCCACCAATGCAAAGCAAGCCAGGAATTTACCACCCACAATCTGCCAATCGGTGATGGGCCGGGTAGCGAGCAGTTCGATGGTACCCGTCTGCTTTTCTTCTGCAAAACTGCGCATCGTGACTGCCGGAATGAGGAACATGAACACCATGGGGGAGACATAGAACAAGGTGTCGAGGTTGGCGTAACCGCCCTCAATGATGCTGAACTCGGGAAATACCCAAAGCAACAGGCCCATAAGGACTAGAAACACGCCAATGACAATGTAGCCGATGAGCGAGGAGAAAAAGGCGTTGATTTCTTTTTTGAATATGGGAAGCATGGCGTTCAAAAATGCACAAGAATTTCCGTGTTGCTCATTTCAACGACGGAATATTGCTGCAACAAAATTTCTAAATGGTCGAAATTTAATTGAAAAAGAGCCAACAGGTCTTTGTTGACTATGTTGCCCGTAGTGAGCATTAGTAATTTGGGAGGGATTCCTTTTAGCACGAAATAATCAAAAAAGTCACTGTCCTTAGAGATTACTATTCGGTCCTCTTGTACCGCAATTTCAATCACCTCTATATCGTCAGATAGATTTTTTCGTGGCATATCTCGGGTGTGAACCACATCATGGCCGCGAGATTTCAGCCACGTTTTTAGTGCCAACGGCAAGTGTGCATCCACTATAAATTTCATGCCGCGATTAGCACTTTGTGAATGCTTTTTACTTGGACCATCCTCGAAGCAAATTCAAGACAAGCCAAAATATCTTCGCGTTCCAAGTCGGGATAATCTTCCAGGACCTCTTCTATCGTCATACCCGCAGAAAGCAAATCAAGCATGATTTCGACGGGATAACGCATATTACGAATCGTTGGTTTTCCAAAGCAAACGTTCGGGTTGACGGTGATGCGACTGAGCAAGGAAGGATTCATCCGTTGTTATTTTTTGCAAAGTTACGAGATTGTACTTCACTTCGTCAATTGTTGAAAAACGTCTTCTACTGAGTGCTCCGACTTGTGCAATTCCAACAAAGTCAATCGGTTGGCGACCGCAAAAGCAAATACTTCAGCGCGGATATCCTGGCCTGAAGCAGAGAAAAACTGCCACTGGTTTTTACCCATGCTTTTAACGCTGTGGACGTTTTTGATTTTCGCGAGCAGATTTTTGTCGGCACTTTCGGCAAATTCTGCTGTGACGACGGTCTGCCCGGCGAACTGCTGTTTGAGTTCCTGAATGGGCGCATCCGCCACCAATTTCCCTTTGTTGATGATAATGGCGCGGTCGCACACGGCCTCCACTTCACCCAGGATGTGGGTACTGAGGATGACCGTTTTTTCCTTGCCAAGGTCTTTGATGAGCTGGCGGATCTCGACGATCTGGTTAGGATCAAGGCCGCTGGTGGGTTCGTCCAGAATCAGCACTTCGGGGTCGTGGAGCATGGCTTGGGCTAGCCCGACGCGCTGGCGGTAACCTTTGGATAATTCCCCGATCTGCTTGTGGCGGTGGCTACCGAGTCCGGTGCGTTCCACCATTTCGTTTACTTGTTTTGTGACGTTTTTTACCTGGTGAAGCCCTGCGGTGAAAGCGAGGTATTCACGAACGTACATTTCCCGGTAAAGCGGATTGTGTTCGGGCAGATAACCGACTCGGGCGCGGGCTTCCATAGGCTTTGCGCCAACGTCGAAACCACAGACGTCTACCGTTCCTTCATTTTGAGGAAGATAGCCCGTGATAATCTTCATCGTGGTCGTTTTCCCGGCGCCATTGGGGCCGAGAAAGCCGAGTACTTCGCCCTTTCGCGCTTCAAACGAAATGTGGTCCACGGCGTGTTGGAGACCGTATATCTTGGTGAGGTTGGTGACTTTGACGGACACTATATAGGTGATAAAGTGATGGAGTGATAAAGTGATGCCCGCCTTCGCCTTCCACCTTCGTTAAAACTTCGGCGGATAAATCGGCTATGGCGGGTAAAAGTGATAAAGTGATGCCCGCCTTCGCCTTCCACCTTCGTTAAAACTTCGGCGGATAAATCGGCTATGGCTGGTAAAAGTGATAAAGTGATGCCCGCCTTCGCTAAGGCTAAGGCGGGTAAACGGTTAAACGGTTAAACGGTTAAACGGGTACAAGGTGCAAAATTAGCAATCCTTGGACAACCCATGTCCGCTTGGCAACACTTTCGCTTTTTGGAGCAAATTGCTGCAACGAAAACGCATACAAGGCGTTTTGACGTAGAATTTCTAACGGAAGAACAACTACCATGCTCAACATCTCCTTCGTTTCTACGCTTGTCTTTTTCCTTCAAACGATAGTAGCACAACCGGTCACCACGAATCCACCCATTACCGATGCCCAAAATCACCAGATACTCGATTCTCTCCTTCAAAAACACGTCAGCGATGCGGGCAGGGTGAATTACAAGGGCCTGAAGACAGATAAGGCGAGGCTGGATGCATATTGCCAAATGTTGTCTGCCAATCCCGTACAGGAAACCTGGGCCAGAGAAGAAAAAATGGCGTACTGGATAAATGCCTACAACGCTTTCACGCTCAAGCTTATCGTGGACAATTACCCCACCAAAAGCATCCTTAATTTTGACGGTGGCAAAACCTGGGATGTGCGGCGAATCAAGATCGGCGATAAAAAATACAGCCTCAACAACATCGAAAATGACATACTGCGGCCCCAATTCAAAGACCCGCGCATTCATTTTGCGATCAACTGCGCAGCTAAAAGTTGTCCGCCGCTCTGGAACCACGCCTATACCCCCGAAAACCTTGAAGCCACACTCGAAGCGCGCACCAACGCCTTCGTGAATAACGCGAAATTCAATATGCTTTCAAACACCCGCGCTCAGGTATCCAAAATCTTTGATTGGTATGGGGCAGATTTTGGAGATTTGAAAAAATTCCTGAACAAGTATTCAGAGACGAAATTGAAAAGCACGGCTGCACTGGTTTTCAACGAGTACAACTGGGATTTGAACGAATGATGCTGGTCATTGGGGTCATTGGCCATTAAGCGTGATTTCCAATGACCCTAATGACCCAATGACCCAATGACGACTAATGACCCAATGACGACTTCTTAAATTCCCGTTCAAAAACCGTCTCTAATTGATTGGGATGCAGGTTTTTGCTTATGATAATACGGTCTTTGTTCAGGACGTAAATTTCAGGGGTAATGTCCACGAAATATTTGGCGTAAATAGCGCGGTTGGTCGGGTCGAACACATTGGTAAAAGTGAGCCCTTTTTCCCTGGTAAATTTTTTCCATTCTTCATCGGTGGTGCTGATCGCGATGCCGTAAAAATCCACGCCCTTGCCTTTCCATTTTCTATAGATCGCTTCCATTTCAGGGGCCTCTTTCTGGCAGTGTTCGCAGTCAGGACTGAACATGAAGACCACCACAATGGGCGCGGTCATTTCGTAAATGCTTTTGTAGTTGCCTTCGGCATCCTGGGCGCGTACGTCGGGGCCCTTGCGGCCCATGAGGCTGGCTTCCATTTCCCAGACATGTTTTTGCAAACCCGCGATGTTCTCGGGAGTGTCCCATGTGGCCAGTTCTGGCGTGAAGAAGTTTTTGATGACGTATACGTACACGGCCTCGCCGTCCATCACGTTTGTCTTGGTGTTCTCGTATTGCAGGGCGATCCAGTTGGTGAAATACTTGAAATACTCTTTGTTTTTCATCACGCGCCGGATAAGCGGGTCTGCCACTTTTATGATGGAATCCGGATGTTGTGGCGTCAATTCCTTGATGTATCGCTTGAGTTTATTGCCGATCACAGGGGTGTTCAGCAGGCGATTGTCATTAAAATCCACCCCGTCCCAAAAGTGATCGCGGTAGTAAATGAGCTGGCGCATGGTGTCTGTGTCGCCATTGGCTTTCTTAAACTCCTTGAATTCCGGGTTTTGCCCGGACATCTTAAATTTAGTGAAAAACGCATCGGGATACTGTTTATAGATCCCTTCAAGATAGGATTTACGCTCGTCCAACACCTGCGTTTGCCGCATTTTGGCCTGCAGGAATTCCTGCGAGTTGGGGGCTGATTTGCCCATTACTGCCGATAATTGGTTCAATTCAGGGTCCTGTTTGGATTGGAATTGCAGCGTCCGGTAAAACAGCTCCGTGTTGATAGAACCTTCCACTTGCATAGTGCCCAAAAAATCAGTGGCTTTGGCCCGCATGGTCATGCGCTGGTCTTTGTCCACCAGGAACGAAATCTGCTTCATGCTCGGCAGCAAAAAGGTGTAGAACCCTGGAGTGAGCAGGTTTTTCCGGCGCAACACGAGATGCCCGGAAGCATCTACCAAGGCTGAATCGGCGATGAAATTTTGGTCGCCCCACACGCCCACGAGTTTGGCAGTACCTGCGGGAATGCCCTCTAAAAAGGCTTCGATTTGGGTGGAGTCAACGCCTGGTGCTGCGGGTTTTGAAGCATTTTGGGCATCCACCACGGGGAGATTTATGGCGGTTAAAAAAGAAATGAAGGAGAGAATTGGAAACTGCGTAAAAAAGGTAGAACGGTTCAAAATCGCCATCGGTGT
>JANMME010000859.1:0-2916 GCA_031373015.1 Saprospiraceae bacterium | reverse complement strand
AAATGAAAAAGTGATAAGAAGACTGACCTCCCCCCAACCTTACACCAAACCTTGATATTCATGACCTACGACCTAATATACGAAGACGATCAAATCTTGGTGGTGACAAAACCAGCCGGGCTGCTCACCATTCCCGACCGTGCGGGCAATCAAAACAGCCTTGTGGCGGCACTTCAAAGCAAATACGGCAAGGTATTCATCGTGCACCGGCTCGACCGGGAGACGAGCGGGATCTTGTGTTTTGCCCGCAACGAAGCCGCCCACCGCCACCTCTCCATGCAGATGGAGCACCACACGGCGGACAAATTTTACCTCGCCCTGCTCGACGGCGTGCTGCACCATGAGGAAGGCGAGATAGACAAGCCCATTGGCGAGCATTATCACATCCCCGGCAAAATGGCCGTAACCAATTCCGGTAAACCATCCCTGACTTTTTACCGCGTTGTAGAACGTTTTCAGCGTTTTACACTCGTAGAAGCGCAGATCAAAACTGGCCGCACCCACCAGATAAGGGTGCATTTCCAGAGCATTGGTTACCCGCTGGCGGTGGATGCGTTGTATGGCCGCCGGGAGCAGTTTTTATTATCCGAAGTAAAAGGCAAAAAATACAAATCGGGCAAATTCACGGAAGAAGAGCGCCCCCTCATGGAACGCACTTCGCTTCATGCTGCTCGTTTGCGGCTCCAGCACCCAACCACAGGCGAGATCATGGAATTCAATTCGGAATTACCCAAGGATTTTGCGGCGGTTTTGAGTCAGCTGAGGAAGTGGGGGAAATAGTATAATTTTAAATTTTCCTGTTCTCCGGTTTTGCATTTTGCGGTTTACCTAACACACCCACCCTATCTTCGCCCCTATCATGGCCGCAACGCAACAACAACGCATCATTTTTGGGCTGAAAGTCAAACAGTTCCGCCAGGAGCGAGGCTGGAATTTTGAGGAATTGAGCCAACGTACCGGAATCTCGATTTCCTACCTAAACGAGATCGAAAAAGGGAAAAAATACCCGCTGCTGGAATACCGAAAGCGGCTGGCCGAGGTGCTGGACGTGCCTTATGATTTTCTGATTTCGCCCGAACTGACCAAAGAATTTGCACCGCTCGGCGAACTACTCCAAAGTAAATTCCTGAACGAGCTTCCCCTTGATCTCTTTGGAATCGGAATGCAGCCGCTGGTGGAAATCATCTCCAGTGCTCCCGCCAAAGTCAATGCCTTCATATCTGCTCTGTTGGAAATTGCCCGAGTGTACGCCTTGCGCGAGGAACATTTTTACTTCGCTGCGCTGCGGGCATACCAGGAATTGCGCAACAATTATTTTGAGGAAATAGAGCACGCAGCCAACGAATTTGTGCTTGAACATCACTTGCCCAAAAACGGCGGTATTTCACTAACCCGGCTGTCGGAGATTCTGGAAAGTCAATTTGGCTGTACAGTGATCCCAAACGGTCTAGACGATTACGAGCCACTGCATTGGTTGCGCTCGGTGTTCAATCCGCACTCGCGACGTATCCTGCTCAACGGTCAACTCAATGAACGACAAAGAACTTACCAACTAGCCAAGGAACTGGGTTTCAATGTGTTGGGATTGAAAGAACGCCCCTGGGCTTCTAATTTTTTACGGGTAAATTCCTTTGAAGAAGTGCTGAACAATTACAAAGCGGCCTATTTCGCAGTAGCGATTTTAGTGAATCGAGAATCGTTCGTGCAAGACATCGGGCAATTTTTTGCAAAGGATGAGTGGGACGCTGGCGGACTGCTCGGCATTATGGAGAAATACCAGGCCAGCCCGGAAGTTTTGTTTCAACGCTTCAATGTACTGACCAAGGATTTTGGGCTTGACAAGGTGTTTTTCCAGCGCGTGGTACACGACCTTGACCGCGATGCTTTTGACATGGACAAGGAATTGCATCTCAACCGACGCCACCAACCCCATGCCACCGGACTTGGGGAACATTATTGCCGACGCTGGCTTTCCATTTCGCTGTTGCGGGATTTGCGGGAATCCCAACTTGGGACTCAACTTTCGGAAAGTTCGATCGCTGTTGGCATCCAACGCGCCGTGTTTGTGGCTACTGGTGAGGAATACCTTTGCATCGCCATCGCCAAGCCCGGCTACCCTACTCTTGGGCGCAACGTGAGCGTAACACTTGGGGTACTCCTCGACGATCATAGCAAACAGCGCATCCAATTCTGGGACGACCCCGCCATCCCGAGCCGAACGGTCAATGTGACCTGTGAACGCTGTGCGCTCAATGATTGCGCTGAACGCGCAGCGCCGCCTAAAATCGTGTTGCGACGGGAAGAGCGCAGAAAGATGGAGGAAATGCTACGGGTGCTAACTAATAAGTGAAAATTTAAAGATTGATAAAAGTGGGTTGTTTCCTGCCACCCTGGTAGGGAGATTGTCCATTTATTTCATCAGCACCAAAGTCGCCTTGTACTCCTTCTGCGGAATCGGTACTTGCATTTTGGCCGGTGCTATGGCCTTGATTCTCAAGGTGTACGCACCAAATTGGGCTTCGCCTTTACCGCCTTGGCTCAAGTCGCCCGTTGCCAGTGTGACTTGTTGCGTCTGCCCTCCATTGGTCAAAGAGAACACACAATCTGCTTTACCCGCCCAGATGCACTGAACCCCTTCCGGGCAACGGCTATCCCCCACCACCGAGTCGAAACGGATGATCCCGGATAGGTCGTCGCTGGTAGCAATGCTCTCCCCTACCCCAATCGTGAAGTCTTCTCCTACTTTGACTTGGGGCAGCGGTGGCGGAGTCTCCGTCACCCTGAGCAGGATATTGTACTCCTCAGGCTTGATTTCTTTGTCCTTATATTTCATCGGAGACACACCCAATACACGCACGGTATGGCCTTTGTAGTCTGTGACGTTGCTCGTGCCATTGGGCAGCGTAAAGGGCAGGG
>JANMME010000850.1:0-1577 GCA_031373015.1 Saprospiraceae bacterium | reverse complement strand
GGATGACACGGATGAGACACGGATTTTTAGGATTTTTTCCTGCCCAAAAATCCGTGTCACATCCGTGTCATCCGTGGCCCATCAAACTACCCGCCTGAAAAAGGAGGAAGTAAAGCCACCTCTGACTTATCCTCCAGTGGGCTTTCGTCGTCGGCTATTCTTTTGTCCACAGCGATCAGGTAGCGGAGGCTTTTTAGATCGGGGTATTTTGCTTCCAATTGCCCTCGCAGCTCGCCTGCCGTTTCCAAGCTGTCTATTACCCATTCCTGTTCGGGCAGGATGTCTGCGATTTTCCCAAATGTTATTATTTTGATTGTCATGATTTTTCTTTTTTCGGCATTCATAATCGCAGCCCTGTCACGTTAGCCGCGTAGCGGCAAAGCAACAAGGCGGAACAGAGTTCAAGAAAACAACAACTTCAAAGATGCAATAAAAAGCACAACAGACAGGCAGGTTTTCAGCGTTTTTTGATTGAATCGAAATGCCCCAAAATAGGAGCCGCAAATGCCGCCCACCAAAGCAATCCCCACCATTACCACCATATCTTGACTAAAATTCAGCCCCTGTTGCAATTGGCCGGCCAATCCAGCCATCGAGTTGACCAAAATAAACAGCGAACTCACCGCAGCAGCCCGCTTCACATCCGACCAGCCCAGAAGAATCAGCAAAGGAGAAAGAATGATGCCGCCCCCAATGCCCAAGATGCCTGAAATAAGCCCGATCCCAGCGCCCATCAGCAAGGCCAAATAAAGATTCAATTCGTTTCGCTGAATGCCTTTGGGTTCCGAAGGAAGGATAAACCGGACAGCAGGTATAATCAAAAATGCGCCCAAAAGTTGCTTGTACAACATGGTCGGCGGCGTGACGAGCCCCCCGATGTAAGCCGCGGGAACAGCCGTGATGGCCAATGGCCAAAACAATTTCCATGAAAAACGACCGCTTCTACAATAGGACAGAAAAGCGATCCCAGAGACGAAAATATTCAACAACAGCGCCGTTGGCCGCATCACCTCCGGCGTAAATTCATACAAGGCCATGAGCGCCAAATACCCGCTGGCTCCACCGTGCCCCACAGAGGAATACAAAAAGGCGACTAGCATGAGCAATGCACAAAAAAGGAAAGTTAGGTCATGCTCCATGAACCGATTTTTATCAAAATTTTGGGTCAAATTGAGTAAAAAATTGAATTAAACACATAGGCACATAGAACACATAGATTTAGTATTTCTATGTGCCCTATGTGCCTATGTGTTTTTATAAGGCCTATTATAGCCCCTATTAGTACGAGGACTAATATCCCAATGTGCCCTATGTGTTTTTATAAGGCGCCTTATTCGGGGCTACCCTATTGAAAACAAGTGAACTTCAACGGTTTCTCCTTTCTCATAGATTGTTCTGTTCTCTTCCAGCACAATCAGGCAATCCGCAAGGGCAAAGGAACTCATCTGGTAGGACTCCTGGGCGTGTAAAGGCACGACCTCATCGCCCGCCACTTTACCTTTCAGGAAATAAGTAAGCCCCTCCCTTTTAGAAAAACCTTCGGACAAGGTTTTTTTAACCACACGCCCGGAAGGACC
>JANMME010000845.1:0-2928 GCA_031373015.1 Saprospiraceae bacterium | reverse complement strand
AAATTGAAAATTTATTGCGGAATTATATTCTGATTTTAATAAAATCCTATAAGGTTTTAAAAACCTTATAGGATTCAATTGGCTAAAACACAAAACATTGTTTCTTACAAAAATCCGCGAAAGACCTTTTTGCACAACCCCGAATCGGCTTCGATACGAGCACTTACACAACAGACTTCCTGAATTTCGACACATACACCATCCCTCCAACACTAACACAGAAAAGCAAAATAGAGATAATCTCCGCTTGCGTAAGTTGGAAACCAAGCACATCGTGCACCACGTTCACCCTGATTTTTTCGATGATGAAACGTTCAATCGCGATGAGTGCGAGGTAAATGAAAAAGATCATGCCCACAGGCTTAATCCGTTTGCGCAAGGCCCACAAAATGCCGAAAACGACCATCATCATCATCACCTCATAAAAGGGGGTGGGGAACACCGGTTCGGCCAATTGCTTGCAATAATCAAAGCGGCAACCTTCAATGGGCACTTCTTCATTAAGCACATTATGCGGGTATCGGTAGGCCCACATCCAGTCGGGTAAAAAGGACATCCAGTCGGGTTTAGGGGCATTATTCGCGATGCCCCAGTCGCCGTCGCCAGAGAGTTGGCAACCGATGCGACCAAAACCATAACCCGCCGTCAAAGCAGGTGCTACAGCGTCTGCAGTAGGCCAAAACGGGATTTTATGCCGCCACATGAACCAAACGACCATCACAAAACCCAGTACCAATCCGCCAAAAAACGCCAATCCACCGCCTGAAGCCAGTGATCCGATTGGATCCTTCAAAAATGAATCCCAATTGTCGAAAAGGTCAAAAAGTTTTGCGCCCACGATGCCGCCAATGGCCGCCATCACGGTCATCTCGCTCAAGCGGTCGTGCGGGTAAAGCTGCCGTTCAACGGTGATGGGCGGGTTTTTGCGCCGACGTTGTCCGTCCCACCAGGTTATGCCAGCTAAAATAGCCGCGCCGATAAGACCCGCTATCCAGTGCATCTTCGCCGAAAGAATCACCGAGGCCGGGTCGTGCCGAAATTCGCCGTAATGTTGGTAGGCATAAAAGCCCTTCCCAGCGATGAGAAGGCCTGCCAGGGCATTGGCAAAAACTTCTCCTCCGGTGGCAGGCAAGCCTTCCGTGAACGATACCGTCACGGGTTGATAAAAGCCTTCTCGGGCCTTGCGCCGCAGTTCGATGTTGAACACCAACGCGCTCACCAAAAAAGAGAGCGCGAGGACAAAGCCAAAGGTTTTGAAAATAGAAAGCCAATTGTCGGGTGCTGTGCCGAGCAAATCGTGGAAGAGATAGGAAAGGTCTGGGTACATGGTTTAGGTTATGAATATCCAATGTCCATCAAGAATATCCAATATCCAACAAGGAACGTCCAATATCCAAGTAGGGCTCTGCTCTGGCATTTGTCAACGTGAGCAACTAAGCCCAACGCTTACTTGGACATTCCTTGTTGGATATTGGATATTCTTGATGGGCATTGGATATTCCTTGTTGGATATTGGATACTATTTTTTTGCTTTGCTGGGTGCTTTTGCAGGTTTGGCTTCAGATTTTGCGTTCACTTCGTTGATATAACCAAACCCTCTTGATGATAGGTTTTTCTTAGCAGCAGGAGGGTTGGCCTCGCTGGGAATTGACGACATCCTGCCTGCCACCGAATCCTGCACATATTGACCCCAAGTAAGGTTATTGCCGCCTTCTTTGTGCGCCAATGCCTTTTCGATGGTCATTTTGGCAGCGGTTTCTACCACCCATTCAAAATTCTCTTCTCCTACCGAATTTACATCAGCATCGGGTGCGGGATTGCAAAAATCAATGGCATAAGGAATGCCATCACGAATGGCAAATTCCACGGTATTGAAGTCATAACCGAGGTAGTCGTTGATGCGCAGCACAAGATCGTGCATTTGCTCGCGTAGTTCTTTGCTCACTTTGTGGTCAGCCACATAGCGAAGGTGGTGCGGGTTGCGTGGCTCATAGTCCATGATGCGCACGTACTTGCCCCCCAGACAATAGCAACGGAAATAGGCGTCAAATTCTATGGCTTCCTGCAGCATCATTACCAGCGTGTTGGTCTCGTTGTAGTCCCGGAAAAAATCGTCAAAATTGTCCACCTTGTAAACACTTTTCCAGCCACCGCCTGAGTGGGGCTTCATAAAGAGGGGGAAACCGCCCAGGTATTCGATGATGTTGTCCCACTCAAGCGGGTACTTCATGTTGCGAAAACTCTGCGCAGACGTATCGGGAGGCATCTCCTTTGATGGCAGGAGGATGGTCTTGGGCACGGGAACACCAATTTTGGTGCTCAGGCAGTTGTTGAAAAACTTTTCGTCGGCACTCCACCAAAAAGGGTTGTTGAGAACGGCCGTTCCGTTGAGCGCGGCGTTTTTCACGTAAGCGCGATAAAAAGGCACGTCCTGGCTGATGCGGTCAATCATTACCGCGTAAGGGGTGGGATTGCCCTGCATGAGCTCGTCCACATGAGTAGGCTCGGCTACGACGCCCTTTACGTTTTTGGAGTTGACCCGGGCCACAAACGCTTCGGGGAATGAGGTCTCTTTACCGTGTAGGATTCCAATTTTTTTCATAAATGCTGTTTTACCCGCCGTAGCCGTTTAGGGCGAAGGAGGGTTGTTTTAGGTTTTGTTTACCCGCCGTAGCCCCCTCGCCGCCGCTAGAGGCTAAGGCGAGTAAAAGCGAAGGCGGGTTTTCTTGTTATCAATATTTCTTCCGGTTATAGCTTCTCGCCGTCGCCTTCTCCTTCGTAAAAACTTCGGCAAGATAGATTTTGACTTAACAAAAGGCCCGCCTACGCCCCCGCCTGCCATGGGTTGGCAGGCGGGAAGGCTTCGGCGGATAAAAAGTTGAAATATACGAGCCCGCCTACGCCCCTGCCCGCCAAGGCTCGGCAGGC
>JANMME010000836.1:0-7227 GCA_031373015.1 Saprospiraceae bacterium | reverse complement strand
AATATCCAATATCCAACAAGGAATGTCCAATGGAATATCCAATATCCAACAAGGAATTTCCAATGTCCAAATAGGCGTTGCTCTTGACTACTCACCAAATAAAAAGACTTGGACAACGACCAATACCATGAGCGAAGCCTTCCTTGGACATTGGACATTCCTTGTTGGATATTGGATATTTCTTGTTGGATATTCCCTTGGACATTCCTTGTTGGATATTGGATATTTCAAACCAATTCAAACGCCGCCAAACCCTGCAACCGTCCAGTAAGTTCTTCACGGAGGCTTTGGAGGCTTTGCCCCTCCTGTTCCAGCACTTGCAAGCGCGGATTTGGCGTGGAAAAATCGGCTTTGTGATAATGGTACATTTCCCATTGACCCGCCTTGCATTCCAGTGCCGTCAGGTGCTCTACCCAGTCGCCGCTGTTCATATAGCGGACCGTTTTGCCGTTTTTAGCCACCACTTCGCGCATTTGGGGCTGATGTATATGTCCGCAGATGACACAGTCATAGCCATTTTCAGCAGCCATCTCTATGGCTATGTTTTCAAAATCACCGATAAACCGAACAGCGCCTTTCACCCCTTTTTTTACCCTGGCAGAGAAAGAAGCGGGTCTTAGGCCGCATAACTGGCGCGCGTTGTTGATCATGCGGTTGATGCGAATCAGCAGATCATAACCCTGACCGCCCAACTTTGCCAACCAGCGTGCTCGCTGCACCGAAGGATCGAATACATCACCATGAAAAACCCAGTGCGTTTTGCCATCTACCTGAAAAACCAATTTGTTGCGCAAGTGGATGAGTCCCAACGACATCTCCCCGAACTTCCGAAGCACATCGTCGTGATTGCCCGTGAGGTAATAAACTTTGGTGCCGTTCACGGCCATTTTGAGCAAGCGGCGCACGACCTCCGTATGTTCTTTCGGGAAAAAACTTTTCTTGAAATTCCATATATCGAAGATGTCGCCGTTGAGCACCAGTGTGCGCGGCTCAATGCTTTTCAGGTAATTGTTCAATTCTTTGGCATGGCAGCCGTAGGTGCCCAGATGAATGTCAGAAATTACAACAATGTCGAGTTCACGTTTCATTTTATTAATTACTGCGACAAAGGTGGGGGCAAGCAGAGCACAAGGCTGTTAAGCCAATATGAAGTTAGGTTTAAGCATGTGGGTTATCCTTCGCTTAAAGTCAACCAACTTCCTCCCAACACCTTTTTTACCTTTGCCCAAAATTTGTCGGATCATGCAAAAACTCATGCTGGCTTTCGCAACGGTTCTCTGGATCGCAAATATTGCTTCTGCACAAACCGAAACTCCTTTGGAATTGAGTGCAACGACCAATCAAACCCCGTCTTTCATCCTCACCGACCCCAAAGAAGTGCTCAAGCACGAAGGCGAACTTGTGTCGGTTGAAGGCTGTGTGGCGAGTGCAATCCTTATGGAAAACATCAATGGCAAACCGCTCTTCCTCAATATGTTTGATCCTTATCCACGCAATCTGTTTTCAGTGGTCATTTGGGGACAGGATCAAGCCAATTTCCTCCCTGCAACCGAGTACGACAAAAAAATGGTGCGCATCTCTGGTATGGTTGAGAAAAGTAAGGCCAAGGAGCGTTTTACCATCAGCCTCCGCAATTCAAAGCAAATCACCATTCTCGGCGATTGTAAGTAGCAATTTTACCCGCCGTAGTTTCAACGAATGAAGGGGCCATCCAAAATCAACGGTCAATAGTCAACGGTCAATAGTCAACGGTCAATAGTCAAAGGTCAATAGTCAAAGGTCAATAGTCAACGGTCAATAGTCCACTATGTTCATCTCTGGTATTCAACAAGTTGGCATCGGCGTGAGCAATGTCCACGAAGCATTCAAATGGTATCGTCAACACTTCGGCATGGATGTGCCGATCTTTGAAGAAGCCGCCGAAGCAGGGCTCATGCTCCCTTACACGGGCGGAAACCCCCAAACCCGCCATGCCATCCTCGCCCTCAACATGGCTGGTGGCGGCGGCATGGAAATTTGGCAATACACGGGCCGTACACCTGTGCCGCCCGCTTTCCAGCCACAACTGGGCGACCTCGGCATTGGCATTTGCAAGATCAAATCTGCGGACGTGCAGGCCAGCTTCCATTACCTCCGCAAGCGCGGCGTGAACATTCAGACGAACCCCACACCATGCCCCTTGCCGACGGCTGGGCAGGCCGATGGTCAAGAGCACTTTTTTGTAAAAGACCCCTGGGGGAATACGTTTGAGATTGTGGGAGCAACCAATTGGTTTTCAAACCCTGGGAATGGAGCACAAACTGGTGGCGTTTACGGCGCATTTGTCGGCGTTTCCGACATGGATCGCTCCATCAAATTTTACTCCGAAATCCTTGGTTACCAAACGGTTGTGTACGACCACACCGACGACTTCTTGGATTGGCATGGCGTGGACGGGGGCTTTGGCCGCTACCGCCGCGTGTTGCTCCGTCACCCGGAAAAACGAAAAGGCCCGTTCAGCCCACTGCTGGGCGATACCGAAATAGAACTCGTGCAAAGCCTCGACCGGAGGCCCCGCAAAATATTGGAGAACCGCTTTTGGGGCGACCTTGGCTACATACACCTCTGTTTTGACATCACCGGCATGGACGAAATGAAAAAAGCCTGTGAAGCAAAAGGGCACCCGTTCACCGTGGATTCGAGCGGCTCTTTCGACATGGGCGAAGCGGCGGGTTATTTCTCCTACATAGAAGACCCGGATGGCACGCTCATTGAGTTTGTGGAGACGCATAAAGTGCCGATTCTCAAGAAAATTGGCTGGTTTCTGGATCTGCGCAAGCGGAAGAATCCAGAGAAGCCGCTGGCGCGGTGGATGTTGAAAATGATGGGAATGGGGAGGGTGAGGGATTAGGCAGTTTCAAGTTGCAAGTAACAAGTAGCAGATACTATACTATTGGACATTTTTTGAAATCGAGACCTATAAGGTTTTTGGAAACCTTATAGGTCTGTAGGGCAAAACAAAAATGCCCAATGTTTGAATAGAAAAAAAGTCAGAGCGAAATTGTTTTGCCGATAAAAGCCCTGAAAACCATAGTTTTGCAGTACAAAACGGTCTTACATGAAAATCCGCAAACTCAAAATCAAGAATTACAAAATCTTCGACGATGTGGAGTTCGACTTCACGGATGCGGAGGGGAAGACGCTGGATACTGTTGTACTGGCAGGGGTGAATGGGTGTGGAAAGACGACAGTGTTGGAGGTGATTGGGCTAATATTATCTATTAAAAGAAGTCTTTGGGGGATTAATGGAGAATTGGAAAAAGCAGAAATTGAAATCATCGTAGAACTTACCCATACTGAAGAGGTTGAAACGATGATGTCTCAGTTAGCTCCTGGAAGCCAGAATTCAGATGGCTATTACACATTCGGGCTGAAATCAACATTAAACCATACCCTCCCCCAAAAAACAATTTACCTCCCTGTTTCAGAAAAAACAGAGGATACGGAGAAAGTCAAAATCCTACATCTTGCTCGTCAGAAGGATGAAATGAAACACATTGTTCTCAAAAACCTGCGCGACGAAGTTTTTGAAAACAGGAACTTGCCACCCCAACAAGCCATCATTACTCAAATCAAAAACGTCACAAGTGCCCTCTCCGAACTTGACCTCAACACACGCCTAGTAGATTTTAAAAGTGAAGAGCTTGTCTTTGAAAGTGCTAACGGCCAACGTATCTACTTCGAGCAACTCTCGCACGGCGAGCAGCACCTTTACTTCCGAGCCATCTACCTCAGTCAGTTGAATTTGAAAGACAGCATTATCATGGTGGACGAGCCTGAAGCCGCATTCCATCCCAAGTGGCAACAACAAATCACCCAACTTTATAACAATTTAGGCGAGAACAATCAAGTTTTCTTGGCTACACATTCGCCACATATTATGGCTTCGGTGCCACCGGAATGCCTGTTTATGCTGCATATTGACGAAAGTGAAGACAGGCGCAAAATACATGTAGTCAACGCGGCAAAAGCAGGGAAGCACTCTCAAGGGCTAGAACCTGACCGCATCTTAAAGGAAATTATGCAGGTGGAAGCCCTACGGGATTACAAGACCCAGCGTGACATAAATGAGCTCACAAAATTGCTTACACTAGAAGCATTTGAAAGTGAACGGGCTGTGGAATTGGCGGAAAAACTCACTAAACGAATTGGCAGAGAAGACCCCTTCATCATCCTTTTAGAGCATGAATTGTTGATGCTTCGAAGAAAGAAAAGAACCCTTGCCTTTGCCGAAGCATGAGATACATTGACAAATCCCGACGATGTACTGCCTTTGAGAACCTGATTCTTCGCAACCGCCCTACAAGTTGGAACAATAGGAGATTTGCCCAAGGTGATGTGAAACTGGCACTGCACAGGCATCTCCTCGCCGAACAACAATTCCTTTGTATTTACTGCCAGCAAAGTATCCTAGATAAAACGCAGAAGGATGACCAACTGGCAAATCCTCCAGTACGGCATCCTTCACACATTGAACACATTAGGCCAAGGGAGATATTCCCTGATTTGATTTTTGAGCACACCAATCTAGCAGTGTCTTGTGAAGGCTTTGATATAGAAATGTCAGATCGAAACGCTCCAGAGTTTTGTGGTCACCCAAGTAAAAGCCGATTCAACGAGGTACTTCACCTCCATCCTTTTGAGAAGCCAGACATTGAAGATTTCTTTGAATACAACATCAAAGGAGAAATCAAGGCATCTACGAAAGACCCTGAAAAGGCTGAATACATGATTGAGTTGCTACAACTGGATCATCAAAAACTCAGCGACATGCGGCAAAGGCAACGACTACTTGTTGCCCAGAAAATTAGTCAAGGTTTGGACATTGACACCTACCTCGACCCTTCCCAACCCGAACTCCCAAAATTCTTCTCCATGCTGCGCCAGTTGTTTGGATTGACCTAAAACCAATCCTCCGGCTTCTCAATCCGATACCCTCTCAACCAATTCTTCAACACCCCAGGATCTCTCAACAATTCCAGGTCCTGCTTGATGCGCTTGACCTCCTTTTTGATCTCCTTGAGGCTCTTTTCAAATTCCCATTCCACTTGATGCGGGTTGAAATAATCGAATGGCCCACGGTTGGCCATTTGAGCAAGTTCGCCTTCTATTTGCCAAAGTTCTTCGTCGAGTTCGGCCAATTGGCTGTTCAGGCTTTTGTTGAAATAACGGAGCTTGTCGTCGGCCAAAGAGTCGAGGTGTTCACCGTCAATGCGTTCCAATTCGAGTTGAAGTTGGAGCAAGGCGAGCAAATCGTTGGCTTCGTAGGCGGCAGTAACGCGCTGTAAAATGGCTGTTTTGCGTATTTTTTCGTCCGCGTCCGGCTCGCGGTCGGGGTGGAATGCTTTCACCAGATCCATATAGACCTCCCGGACAGTCTGGGAGATTTTCTTTTCCTCTTGTTTTCGTTTTTCTTCCTGGGCGGCGCGTTTGGCTTCGGCTTTGAGTTGTTGGGCGGTCTTGGGCTTTTCGGCGCGGCGGGCTTTGGTTTCTTGGGCTCGTTTTTCTTCGGCTGCCGCTCGCTCGGCCATTTTTTCGACAATGTAGGCTTGGAGTTTTTCAGGCGTGTCTACATCGGCATCGTCGTCGAATTCGATGCCGTACATGTTGCTTGCCATCTCCTTCATCATGGCCGCTGTTATTTCTTCTACTTCGGCATTGACCGTGTCAAAATCTTCATCGGGGCTATGAAAATTGTATATTTCCTTTAAATCTTCAAAACCAGCATCGGCCAGTTCATAACTGATCTCCATGATGATGTGGCTGAGTTTTTTGGTCTCCGTTTTGTTGAACTTGTGCTGGCGGAACATTCGGTCGAGCAGGCGGACCAGATCGGCACGGTAGCCATTGTGCTTTTCTACAAGCGGCCGCATTTCGAGCGCGGCACGCTGGCTGATGCGCTGCCCAAGCCCGCTGAGCATCTGGATTTCCTCCCGTGTTTGCGCGATCTTCTTGGTGAGGCGGTTGAACTCTTTTTGTTGCGGACTGAGCAGTTTTTTGTCCGTCCCTTTCTTGACGACAACTTCCGCGAAAATATCTTTTTTCATGGTAAAAATTGAAGGTGCAAAGGACGGGATTCAAACCCATACCTTACACCCCTCTGTGCAATTCTGGCAAATATCAATCTGGTCTCGACCACGAAGAATCGCTCGTCTAAAATCATAGTACGCAGGCGAATACCAAAGGCTGCGAAACGGCATAGTTTTCAAATCTCCGAGACGGTGCAGCGCGTCTTTATCAAAACAGCAAGGCACTACAATACCGTCCCAGGTGATCACGCAAGCGTGCCAAAGTTTCCAGCAATGCGGATCGAGCGCGTGTTTCACTCGCCAATTCCCGTCAGGCATTTGACGGTAGCGAGCGTAACGGTCGAGCGTCGGGATGAGCAGATTACCGTGCTGATAATCATATACTTGTGCCGTTTTCAACTTCACTTCATCCACCCCGATTTCGCGGGCGAGCCGATAGATTTCAGGGATTTGATGCTCGTTGGGCCGCACCACCAGAAACTGGAAAATGACACGCGGGCTACGGCTTTTCAACTTCTTTTTCCACTTCACGATGTTGCGAGCGCCCTCCAGCACGGTGTCGAGTTTCCCAGCGATTCGGTATTGCTCGTAAGTTTCCTGCGTGGTGCCGTCTACCGAAATGATGAGCCGATCGAGGCCCGATTCCACTGTTCGGCGTGCGTTTTCGTCGTTGAGGAAATGACCATTCGTGCTCGTGATGGTGTATATTTTTTTGCGATGGGCAAAGGCCACCATGTCCAAAAACTTAGGGTTGATGTACGGCTCGCCCTGAAAATAAAAGATGAGGTAAAGCAGATCCCGGTGAAGTTCTTCAATGGTTTTGCGAAAAAAATCCTCCTTCAAATTCCCCGTGTCCCGCGTAAAAGCGCGGAGTCCGCTGGGGCATTCGGGGCAGCGCAAATTGCAGGCCGTGGTCGGCTCGATGCTGACCGTGACAGGCATTCCCCACTGCACAGCGCGGCGTGTCCATTTTGAATAATAAAAGGAAGTGAGCACTTGGGCGAAATTCCAGGCGCGGCGTGGAGTGATTTTGGAGAGGAAGTTGAGGGAGTCGTGGAGATGGAGTTTCATCCATGCAAAGGTAGCCTTGAAAAAGCGGTTCGCACATTCCAGCATGGCATTGGGATTAAAATTGGCAGCTTCCAATCATTTTTGTAAG
>JANMME010000818.1:0-6016 GCA_031373015.1 Saprospiraceae bacterium | reverse complement strand
CCTGTTTTCAACGCACATCCGCAATACATCGAATCGCTGTATAAAAACTGGCAGGCCGACCCGGCTTCTGTCGAATCTGATTGGCAAGCATTCTTTCGGGGCTTTGACTTCGCGAGCAGCTCCGCCAACGGCCATGGCGACAACGGCGCAGATCCAACCTCCGTTTCCTCCTTCGCTATGGCTTCGGCGGATAATGAAACTACGGCTGGTAAACCTGGCACGGTCGTTTCTGACTTAAAAAAAGAATTCGCCGTCGTAAACCTCATCTACGGCTATCGTGACCGGGGGCACACGCTCTCGACCACCAACCCGATCAAACCGCGCAAAAACCGCCACCCGCGCCTCGAATTATCCGATTACGGTCTTTCAGACGCCGATTTGGATACGCGCTTTGTGGCTGGTTATCAAGTAGGCATGCCCAACGCAACGCTCCGCGAAATCATCGAGCGACTGAAATTGATCTATTGCGGCAACATTGGTTTCGAGAGCACGCACGTGTTTGACAAAACCAAGCGCGAATGGCTGCGCCAAAAAATAGAAGGCCGCACGCTTGCCGGAGATTTTGGCTTTTCGCTGGCCAAGAAGAAGCGGATTCTGGAAAAGATCAATGGTGCCGTGGGCTTTGAACAGTTTTTGGCCACCAAATTCGTAGGACAAAAACGTTTCGGCCTGGAAGGCGGGGAAGCCACCATCGCCGCGCTGGATGCCATGATCAACCGCGCCGCCGAAACTGAAACACCGGTCGAAGAGGTTGTGATCGGCATGGCGCATCGAGGCAGGCTCAATGTGCTTTGCAATATCGTGGGCAAAACCTACGAGCAGATTTTTCGCGCCTTTGAAGACAAAAGCATCCCCGACCAGAGTTATGGCTCTGGCGACGTGAAATACCACCAGGGCTATTCTTCCCAAACCGAAGCCCTGAACGGGCGCACGGTTTATGTCAAACTGCTCCCCAACCCCAGTCACCTCGAAGCGGTGAACCCGGTAGTGGAAGGTTTCAGCCGGGCCAAACTCGACATCCGCTACAAAGAAGATTTCGACCGCTTGCTTCCCATTTTGATCCACGGCGACGCGGCTTTGGCGGGCCAAGGCATTGTGTATGAGGTGATTCAGATGATGAGCCTCGAAGGTTACAACACAGGCGGAACGGTACACCTGGTCATCAACAACCAGATTGGCTTTACCACGAGCTGGGAAGACGCGCGTTCGAGTACCTACTGCACGAGCGTTGCCGAAGTCGTGCAAGCCCCTGTTTTCCACGTCAACGGCGACGACCCGGAGGCCTGCGTTTTTGCTGCTGAATTGGCCATCGAATACCGACAAGCATTTAATACCGACGTATTCCTCGACCTCGTTTGCTACCGACGCAACGGCCACAACGAGAGCGACGAGCCCCGTTTCACTCAGCCGGAAATGTGGAAGATCATCGAAAAACACCCTGATCCCCGTACTGTTTACAACCAGAAATTGGTGGCGCGCGGTGATGTAGACGAACAACTGGCCAAAGACATGGAGGCCAAATTCAAGGCCGACCTGCAAGCCCGTCTGGACAACGCCCGTCAAACACCCCTGCCCTACACCTATCAGGAACCAGAACTTCATTGGAAAGCGCTGAAAAAAACGGTCGCCGACAAGGATTTTCAGGAAAGCCCGGATACGGGGATTCCGCGCAAGGTGATTGACAAATTGCTCAACCACTTGCTTTCGTTCCCCGAAGGATTCACCCCGATTTCGCAAATTGCGAAACTCACGGAAGCGAAAAAGCAACTGGTAGCCACCGGCAAAATTGACTGGCAACTTGGCGAACTCCTTGCCTACGGCTCCCTTCTGCTTGACGGACAAGACGTTCGCATGAGCGGCCAGGACGTGAAGCGTGGCACCTTTAGCCACCGCCACGCCTGTATCATTGACACAAATACCTATAAGGAAATCAATCGTTTAGATGGTATTGCCGACAAGCAAGGCAAGTTCCGTATCTTCAACTCCCTGCTTAGTGAATACGCTGTTTTAGGATTCGAGTACGGCTATTCGCTCTCCACACCAGACGCGCTGATAATCTGGGAAGCGCAGTTTGGCGACTTCGTGAACGGCGCGAGCACCATCGTGGATCAGTTCATTTATGCCGGCGAAAGCAAATGGCAGCGCATGAGCGGCCTTGTGATGTTGCTCCCCCACGGCTACGAAGGCCAGGGCCCGGAGCACTCTTCCGCCCGCCTCGAGCGCCTCTTGCAGGGTTGCGCCGAGAACAACGTGACCGTAGCGAACGTGACTTCGGCCAGCAATTTTTTCCACCTGTTGCGCCGCCAGCAAATTCGGCCATTCCGCAAACCGCTAATTGTCATGTCGCCCAAATCGGGCTTGCGGGCACCTTTCAACCTCGGCGAAATCAGCGAACTCGAAGCAGGCAACCACTTCCGCGAACTCATAGACGACGCATCTGCCGATACTAAACATGTGAAGCGTATGCTCGTCTGCTCGGGCAAAGTTTACTACGACCTGCTTAAAAAACAACAGGAAGAAAAACGCGAGGACGTGGCCATCGTCCGCCTCGAACAGATTTACCCATTTCCTAAAAAGCAGTTCGATGTCCTGCGGAAAAAGTACGCCAAGGCCGAACTCATTTGGGTCCAAGAAGAGCCCCGCAACATGGGCGCCTGGAGCCACATCGCCGTTACCCAACCCGAATACGGCTGGAAATACGCCGGGCGTTCAGCAGCGGCATCGCCTGCTACGGGATTCCCGAAAGCGCATGAGAAGGAGCAGGGGGAATTGGTGCGGGCGGCGTTTGGGGGGTAAGCATCGTCAAAATAATACGCCAAAACACGGGGATTCAAAAGCATTTCCGTATATTTGCATAGCCTTTCGCCCCCCTTGGGTTGGCTAAAGGCCATCAGAACACTCATTTTACTAAGAAAAAAATACCGCGATCATGGATACTTTGCAAATAGCGCTTTGTTTGGTCAGCATTTCTCCCCTGTTCAGCCTGTTTCTTCAATTACGCTCTGGGGTAAAAGGCCCTTTGCGGATTATCGTCTATGATGTACATAACCGCAGTTCTTTCAAAGAGGTTTCTATCAACTTAACAGATGAGCCAACAAGCGATGAAATTGATCGTTTCGTGAGAGCCATCCAAGATTAACCAACACCATTTTCTTTTTGAAAAGACAAGAGCGCAAGGCATTTCCTTGCGCTCTTGTCTTTTCATAAAGCGCCTGCAGCTCCAATACGACAAATTGAGCGAGTTCCAAGCGGACTTTCACTGGCGCAAGCTGCAGGCGATCACGACGGATCAGGAGTTTGTTTCGTTGTATAGCGAGTTGGAGAAGCGGATGGGGGAGGAATAGTAAGCACACCTTAGTCAGCAATGAACTTCATGCTGCCATTGGAATTTGAACAAGCATTTCACCACGGAGCGACCCGGCTGCAAAAGCCAAAGCCGCAAGAATATGCTCATGCCGCAAACGTGGATGTTCTGCCAAGATCGCCTCAAACTCCTCCCCATTAGACAACTTCTCCAAGATAAGTTCGACAGTGATGCGGGTGCCACGAATGACGGGTTTACCCATCATCACTTTGGGGTTGATTTCGATCAATTCTGCAATTCCGTTTTTCATAATGATACTGAATTTCTTGCAAAAATAGGGGATTTGTCTTAAAATGCTTGGCTAAAAGTATCTTTACTGAGCAAACTTAACGCCCAATGTCAACAACCGAGTTTGCCTATCTCGATCATTTCGAGGATATCCTCGAAATGGTCGGCAAAGTTATGTCCGCTGTTTTGGCAAGCTTCTTTTGCTCGTTCGATAGCAGTTTTGTAATCGTCATGAAAGACTCAATTTTGGAATCGGGCGAAGCCCCACCTGCGCTACAGCTCTGGCCTGAGGGGAGTTCTTGAGGATATTGAATTTGCCCGATTGCACCCAATAATAGGGTTGCTCTGCTTTCATTTTTTTAATTTCGGGCGACTTTTCCTGTAGCCAATCTTTTAACCACCGAAGCTTGCGTAGTACCGTGCTAACTTCAATGGTTTCTGCGGAATGTACTTCCACAAAATACACCTTGCCATCGTAAGCTAGCGCATAATCCCAACGGTTTTGATTGGGATAAAGTGCTGTAGTACATAAATCTATATCTACACTCCCTTGACACTTGCTGGTGTCTGAAAGTTCAATTTTTTGACTATATTTACCTAAAGCTTGTAAACCAGACTGATAGCAATTTGAGACTTCTGGAGTGGCTTCTACCGCTTTTTTAAACGGATTGGCATTTTGCGGTTGTTTTCTATTTTTCGGCATGCACAGCGAGTTTTGAAATTACATCAACAGCGCGACTTGAAAACTCCGACAACCCACCCCAATTAGCCATGTCAGGATTATCACTTCCAGCATCTAATGCCGAAATATCTCGAACGTGAATACCGTCCTTCTCCCGTTCAAAGTACCAGGTTTTGAATTCCTTTTCAGCAATAGCTGTGTGGAAAATTCTGCGCAGCTCAGGCGTTTTGGCTACATCAAATAAGTCAAACAGTTCATCACCCTTTGCCTTGTACTCTTTGAGGTTATTGATCACCCAGACTAATTCGAGTAATACTGGTGAGTGTGTGGAAATGACTACTTTATAACCACGCTGAATCAGTTGAAGCGCAAGCAGCATAACGGTTTGAATAGCTTTGGGGTGCAGTCCCATTTCAGGCTCTTCAATCACTACCCAATCTATGTTCTCCTTTTTTGGAGAGTTACCTGATGGAATTAAATGGTAGAGCGAAAGTAAAAGCGGCATAAATTCCTTTTGCCCAGCTGACCAAGTCATGAAAGGAAGGCTGCTTTTTTCATCTACGTTTAACAAAAACCGTTTGCGCCCACTGCTTTTATCCAATGCAACAGAAGCGCCATGGAAAATCCCAGAGTCAAGTTGATCACGAATGGCTTTACTCATCTTTCCTGATTTTGGAAAAATATTTTCCTGACCACCATTTGCCGACTCCTTTTCCATAAGTACCCGCATAGTCTCGCTGAACGACTTTAAAACGTATGGATCTCCCACTTCAAAACTACTAAAAGGTCGGGGAAAGCCTTGTGACATTGTGACTACCCGTTGTGCAGGCACGTAAAACATATTCTCTTCCCTTGAAGATGGTCTTCCCTTTCGATTCATTATGGACTTGGCATCATAAGTTTTGCCTTCCCAAGTAACAGCCGTTTGATTTTTCCAGATGCCGGACATGGATTCCCCAAAATACATGTTTAACAAATTATCGAATTTGCCACCCCAATCATAAGCGTGAACCTCTAAGGTTTCAAATATCTGGTGTCGATCTATAACCAGTTTCAGCATTTGTAGAAAAAGGCTTTTTCCACTTGCTTGGGCACCCACGATCAGGGTAAAATCTCCAAAAGAGACTATGCCTTCTTTAATTTGGGCAAGGTTGGTAACTGACAATTCACTTTTTTTCTTTGCCATTATCAATGATTTTAAGATCACAAAAGTAGTTGTCGCGGAATCAAGTTTGAAAAAATCGTGTGCCTATCAGATGAGTTCATCAATTTAGCGCCGATGCCCACGCAAACCCTTTATACCCACCCCAATTTCATCGCTTCGCCCCAAAGCTGTACCGGCGGGTTTTGCCGCAGGATTGACACCAACCCACCAGCGGCTAAAACCGCCCGTACACACGCAAAAACAAACCCACACGCAACAAAATCGAAAATGTAAACGAACAATGACACAAAACCCCTTGATATCACTAAGATCGAGCAGTATCATAATCTGTATTGAACATAAACATCAATCTTCTTCAGCACATCTCCAGGCATTCCACGATAGGCGTCGATGCTCAGATGCTCTAAGCGATACTGGCCTAGCGATTCAACGTTCTTTACGTCCATTAGGCAATCGACATAAAGCGATTTGATGTGCTGCAGTTCTCCGATGCTCTCGCAGTCGAAAACCTCGCCGTAGCATCCGTAAAATCGCAAAGCGATTCGATTACCAAAGCGCTTCGCGAGCGCGTCGACCT
>JANMME010000787.1:0-8714 GCA_031373015.1 Saprospiraceae bacterium | reverse complement strand
GATGATTGGCCACGCGCAACGCAGGGCACGACTGGTGGGTCGCTGCGACCCCCTTCACGTGAACGCGAACTCCTAAACAACGCAGCATCCACCCCGCCCACCGGGATGCCGAACGAACCCTTCGGCGTTGCCGGTCGTAGGAATGTCCCCAAGCTCCGACAAGAACGCCCCAGAACACGTATCCCACGACCAGCAAGCAGAAAAAGCTTAACCGAAGGCCAGTTCCAATCAACGGTTTAGAAATTTTCTCTCGTACGACGCAGCGAGAAGTTGAGTATCGAGGCGCCGTGGTGGTGGTGTCCATTAGCTCATAGATCAAATGGCCAAGACTGTCTTTCTGAACGGGCGCGCCCGTTTCAGGGTCAGTTTTCTTGGTCATGAACACGTTACCACGATATGGGTTTAGTTCTTGGCTCTCGGTATCTTCCAAGTCAGAAGCGGTAAGAGGGCGGTAGAGGTCAAACGTCCATTCGTTTACGTTGCCAGCCATGTTGTAAAGGCCGTAATCGTTTGGCCAGCCCGAAAGCACTTCGGCCGGGAAGAATGCCTTGTCATTGAGGGCTCCAGCCATACCACCATAGTCACCAGCGCCGCGCTTGAAGTTGGCGAGCATCTTGCCTTGGTTTTTGTTGCGCTTTTGATAGCGAACCGTGTTGCCGTTCCAAGGATAGATTCGACGGTCTGTAATAAGTTCGTCTTTGGTAGTAGCCTGATTGCCCAAGAGGCCAAGCGCAGCAAATTCCCATTCTGCTTCCGTAGGAAGGCGGTAAGCAGGGAGGAGGATGCCATCTTCGAGGCGGACTTGGCGTTCGCCACCGGTACGCTGGTCTTTCATCAACTTGCGGGGAGATGGTTGGTACTGGCCAACCAAATAGGCCTCCGTGTTAAAGTTGTTGTCGTCTTTTTGGTCGGGGGTAGGCTCAATGATACCACGTTTGACAAGAATCATCTCATTAACGCGGTCGGTACGCCATTTGCAAAAGTCGTTTGCCTGTAGCCAGCTGACGCCCACCATAGGATACTCGTAATAGTCGGGCGTACGGAAGTAGTTTTCCACCATAGGCTCGTTGTAGGCGAGTTCTTCGCGCCATACGAGCGTGTCGGGGAGCGCGCGTTTCCACACTTCGGGGTATGTTTCGCCATATACCCGCTTGACCCAATACAAGTATTCTTGGTAGTCAATGTTGCGCACTTCGGTCTCGTCAATATAAAACGACCCTACAGTGACGCGGCGTTCGATGTTGTTCCATTCGTAGGTCACATCTTGTTGTACTTTACCCATTACGTAAGTACCGCCTTCAACAAGCACGAGGTTAGGGCCCGTGGCTTGGCCTTCATAATCGGTCTTTTCGAATCCGCCCCATTTCTGGTCGTTATACTTCCAGCCTGTGGTGGTGGAGCTTTCGGATTTTCGTCCGCAGCTGGCCAGAACGAACACCAGAAGGGCAAAATTCAACCCGTGAATTAGTGTTTTCTTCATTGTATTAAAATACAGGTTTTGAAAAAAAATGAGTGGCAAATGTAGAAAAAGTAAATTTCTAGTTGGGTGTGTTCCAGCTAATTTTAACGATTTAGGCAAAAATCATTGAAACATTCGGGTGCAATCATTGATATCTGGTCGTTTTTCGTTCCGAAATACGAGCCCTAGGGTCAGTTCGAAAGTCCCTCCGGCATTGTTTGCCAAGCCAGAAATAGTAGCGTCATAGCTAATTCCGATCTTGAATGGCCCTTCTCTGAAACCGGCCAACAGTATGATCGCGTCAGAATTGCGAAAAGTATGCCTAAACCAAGATCCCGCAAAAATCGGCCCCAAACTAGCATACGCGCCCACATTCAGTTGTTTGTAAGGGCCTTGCGCTACAAATAGAAAATTCGGCGAGACAAACGAGGACTCTTGATGTTTATTGCCCTTTTTAACTACCCACTCGGTGCCGCCATGAAAAGTATAACGGATGGGCAGGCCGGGCACCAGGTTGTTTTTCAATCGAAGGATGCTCTGGCTGGGTGTATTGAGGTGTTTTAGCCCCACTCCAAGGTAGAATTTTTCGCTCAAAAGGAGCAAGCCGCTTGAAACGTCCAGGTCAGCACGGCTCGTCACGTCAGGGCGAATCTCCTCCGTATTATAGGTTATGCCATTGATCGCGTCAAGTTGGTCGGGGAACATGAGTTTGTCCCAGTTGAGGTTGACCTGGTGAACGCCCATTTCGAGACCCAGTTTAAGGGCAATGAAGTCGTTCACCTTTAACCGGTAAGCATACGCGGCTGAAAAGCGATTGGTTTTGTATATCCCGTCGCCCGCATTATCGCCCTCCAAACTGAAGCCGATGCCGCTATTGAGGCGGTCGAAGCTCTGCTCATAATAAGCGGCGTAGGTACGATAGGCACTTTTAAAGCCTGTCCATTGGTTCCGATAGGCCAATCCTGCGCGGGGAGCGAGCGTGGTGCCTGCAAAACCGGGGTTAATTTGCAAGGGCATGGCATAAAACTGAGAAAAAACGGGGTCTTGGGCAAATGCGGAGGATGGCAAGAGGCCTAAAGAGGCTAAAAAAACCGTTGCGGTTAAAAAACCCGCCTTCGCCAAGGCTACGGCGGGTAAAGCGGGTAAAGAAAGTAGTTTTTTCATGCCGTTAAGTTCGGGCTTTGATTGATATGTACAAGGGCAAACGCGCCAATTTGCAATGAATTGCCAAAAAAGTAATCAGTTTCAAGTTTCAAGTGCCAAGTTACACGTGATTCCGATCATTTCATCACGCTATCACTTCATCACTTCATCACTTCATCACTTCATTAAAAAAGACTGACGTAACCAAGGTGGAATTTCGTTGCCCGGAAATCCACCGATTGGCCAACATCCCTTCGGCCCACTGCTGCCGAGATGCCAAAAATGCCTGCCCGTGTCTCGAAATTCAGCCCTGCCCCCAAGCCCAAAGGACGGAGAAAAATTCGGCTTTTTGCCGCCCGGTTTTCTAAATAGCCCCAATCTGAAAAAGCCGCAAGAAAAGAATTAGGTCCTAAAAGCAAGCGCCACTCCGCCGTACCCACTACAAAGCGCGTTGCAAAAAGGCTCTCCTCATCAAAACCGCGCAAGAGTTTATTGCCACCCAGGCGGTAATTTTCGTTTGCGAAGACAGGCTTTTCCGAAAAAATACCACCCCCACGCAAGCCTAATTTTATCGTGCTGCGGGCAAAAACAGGGACAAAAACTTCCCCGCGTATTTCGGCGCGATAGCGTGCGGCCCTTCCGGCCAAAGAATCGTACATTGTTGAAAAAGAAAAGTCTGGGTCGGCTGGGTCGCGCAGGTTTTCGATCTGGGTATTGCGCCGCACGTTGTTGAAGCCCGCTACTGTTTTGAGCGTGAGCGACCAACCCCGACGGGGATTGAACCGATAATCGAGCCGCGAAAAGGAGGTTTCAAGTCCAAAGCCATTTTGCCGGAAATCAAGGTTGGCCGGCAACTGACGTGAAGCGAGCACTGCCATCGTATCCACTTTTTGGAGCGAGGAGCTTTTGTTTTCCCAAAAAAAGCGAACAAAATCAGCCCCCATAAAAAGATACGAGACCCCCGTTTCGGCTTGCGCGTCGGTCCAGGTGCTGTCGCGTCGGAAAATACCAATCCGAGCTTCTGCGCCAAATGCAGTACCTAAAATATAGGGCACGCCTGCCTGAATGTCAACTTTTTGGGTCTCTGGCCGCAGCCGCTCCAGTTCGGCAGAAAACCGCTCGCCGAGGTTCAGGGCATTTTGAAAGGCCGCGCTGAGCGAACCCGTGAGGAGCAGTTTGCTGTTCACGGCATCGGGTTGCGGCAGTAGACCGATGATGAAATCAAACCTGTTTACCCGCTTTTTTTTGAGGAACAAATTGATGGTAGCCTCGCCGGTTTCAACACCTCGGAGGTCTTCGAAGCCCTCCGAGGTGTTGTGCGCACGCGCAAACGTGACAGTAGGATTGGACGTTGGCTCCAAAAAAAGCAGGGAGCGCAACTGCTCCCGAAGCCGCAATACACGCGCCCGGCTGTAGGGCGTGCCCGTTTTTATCCCCAAATAGTTTGACAAAAACGCCTTAGGCAATTTTACATCGCCGTTGATCCTCAAATTTTTGAAAACAAAAAGCCGCTTTTTGTCCACTTGCAACAGGGCTGAAACTGCACCGCTGGTATCAACCACCACGCTGTCCAGCCAAACGGTCGCAAACGGGTAGCCGTTGTTTTCGGCTTGCTCCAAAACAGCCTGTTCGATCTTCAAAACCTCCTCGTGCCGCAGCGCTTTCCCCCTAAATTTTTTTTCACGAAACCCAGCGGCCGACAGCCAGTGTTCGTTACTAAAACCAGCGCCGGCTTGGAGCGATACCCAATGCATGGCAGGGCCCAAAATCAGGGATTGGTAGTTGACGATGGGTGGATTGTTTACCCGCCGTAGCCTTGGCGGAGGAGGGGTGATTGGTGATTGGCTCGAATCAATCGAGACCAATAAGAAAGATTTTTGACGGAAATGGGTGAGCAAACGGAGGTAAAACGAATCGCGGGAAGACGGTTCACCTATCTGAAATGTAGCAGTATCACCTTGACTTTCAATAGGTTGCGGTTTAAACTCTGAAATATTTCCCCAAAAACTGTTTTGTTCCGATGGATCAAGGACAAAGCGAGCCGTAGTCGTTTGAGCGGGCAAGACAAGCGTCGAGAAGGCGCAAGCCATTACGGAGGGTACAAGAATCTTTGTCACAAAATTAGACATGCCAGCATGACGGCTTTTTGCGCTTAAGGTTGTTTTTAAAAGAAAAATTTGCTTCAATGGGCCAAAAGGCAATACATTTATCCAACAAAAACAGATTTCTATGCTAAAAGTAAGTCAAATCCTCGCATCCAAAGCCAAAAACGCGGTTTACGCCGTCGCTCCCACTCAAATGGTCATCGAAGCACTCGAACTCATGGCTGCCCGAAACATTGGCGCGGTGATGGTAATGGAGGGCAATCGCCTGGTGGGCATTTTTTCGGAACGCGACTATGCCCGAAAAGGCATTATTCAAGATCGAAAGGCTAAAAGCACCCCCGTAAGTGAGGTCATGACAGCCAATGTTTTCACGGTGAACCCGGAAGCCAGTATTGAAGATTGCATGCAGCTGATGTCGGAGCGAAAATTCCGTCACCTCCCGGTGCTTAATGGCTCGGATGTAGTGGGCCTTATCAGCATCAGCGACGTGGTGACTGCGATCATACAAGAACAGCAATACCGGATCCAGAACCTTGAGATGTACATCAGCAGTTGAATATCCAATATCCAACAAGGAATTTCCAATTTCCAAGTAGGCTTCGCGCTTGGTCACTCACATTGACTTGATGGCTTAAATAACAACCAATCTCAAGAGCAGCGCCCACTTGGAAATTGGAAATTCCTTGTTGGATATTGGATATTCTTATTCTCTACTCTTTCATCGTCAAAAACTTTTCAGTCGGCACTTCCGCCAAGACAGGTGGCTCATCGTGAATGAGCTTGCCGTTGAGCACCTGTTCGTAAAGTCGCAAATAATCCTTTGCCATGCGGTCGGCGGAGAAGTTTTCGAGGGCGTGTTCGTGACAACGCCGGGGGTCGAATGAGTCTGCATTTTTAATAGCCTCTACCAGTTCTGATTTTTTGACCGAAAGACACCCAAAGTCTGAATAAAAGGCATCTACCATGCCATTCCAGGCACTTTTTTTCCGTTCACTATTTATTTTTTTGCCCATTAACTCAGGTAAAGAACCGAAGGGCGTTCCAAACACGGGGCATCCAAAATACAGGCTTTCCACGATGGCCAGGCCAAAGGGTTCATGCCATAACACGGGGAAAATCAAGCCCTTGGAACCGTTAAGGATGGCGTTTTTACCGTCGCCACCCAGCATTCCATGGAAACGAACGTGGGGGGTAAGCGTGATGCGCAGCCCCATGCGAAAGTTGACCCGGGTGCCTCCGATGACGTGCAGTCGTTCGCCCGCTTTCCCCGCAAGGTCTATGGCGCCGCGCACGTTTTTGACGCGCCAGGCTGCATTTCCCAGAAAGTGAAAATAAAGCCGGCGGTTGTTCAAATCAGGCTGACCATAATCCTCGAAATCCAGGCCGTTGTGCACGTAGACCGATCCGCCGTGCCGTTGGGCGTGGTTGTGTGAAATAAATACGGTGTTCGGGTCAAAAACGTGCGGCTCGGAGATATTGCCGTGAAGGGTTGTGATGTGGGGCTTAGAGAGTGCTTCTGTCGTTTCAAAATGCAGGTGCACTACGTCGGAATCTTCTGGAATTTGTTCTGCCATGGGCTTTTTGTCATTGATTGTCAGCACTTTGGCAAAAGGGCAGGAGGAGCCTGCCTTGACCAGATACGTGACCTCATGCCCCATGCGAACCAGTGCTTTGCCGAGCCACCAGATGACGCGTTCGGTGCCGCCATAGAGGTGGACGGGGATTTTGGTGTTGTTGACTAGGAGGATTTTCATGGGTCAAAAATGCTTGTCGTATAATTCCTCAATCCATTCAGCCATGGTAACGAAACCCGGTGCATCGGCCTGATTTAGGTCGTTGAGAAACTGTTTGAAACGCTGGTTTTTTACCACCTCTACCTCGTTTTTTGTAACTCGTTGCAAATCTTTCAATGTGGGAAATGGCGAAGTCACCTCTTTTTTTTCTGCATTTTGTAAGAGCCATACTTCTATTGCAGGCCTTACAACAATTAAAAAATGAAAGGTGTTGGGTTTTTTTTCAATTGCAAAAAATCCTGCTCTTTCAAGAGTGTCTCGTATAAGTCGAATAGTTTGGGCTTCCGTTTGTCATTGTCTACGACTCCTATGGCAAATCTGTTTTTAAAGTGCTGCTCAATTTTATTCAAAGTATTCCCAATGATATCTCCAAGGGTTGGCTTGGGGAAGCCCAAAGCCAATATCAAAGCGTGGATTGCTCCATCCTCAGGGATAATTTCACGGTGCTGATTCATTACGCAAACAGTTCCTGTTCGGTAAAAATATTGAGGCCGTAATCCAAAATTTCGCGCAAATTATCCTCGGTTAGGCGACGAATCTTGGTTTGAAAATCCTCATATTCGACCACAAATACTGCCACATCTTTGGCCTCTTCAACCAAAGTATTGAACAGAAACGGGCTGTGCGTAGTGATGAAATATTGATTGGTTTTCTCCTCCATAATACGTTGTGCGAGCAACTGGATATATGGTGGATAATTGTGGCTTTCTGGTTCTTCAAATAGCAATACTGAATCGCGATTAGATTCGATGGCTGTTACATGGAAAAGGTAACGCCGTAGTGTATCAGCGACAAGACTAAAAGGGGTTCTGAAAAGAACACCATCACGGCGTTTGGCAACTTCGAGACGAGAGGATTGGGAATCCACCAATAACTCTAAGCCATATGCCTCGAACATACTGCTAGCTTCTTTACGCAGGTTTTTATTGGTTTGGAGAATGCTGAGTAGGTTTTCGCCATGGGGGGGATGGAGAAAAAGGCTTTGAATGTTGGTGCTAAACCTTTGGGGCTCAGGGAAATCGTACTTTTTTAGAATTGACAATGGAAATTGGTTGGGTATCTCCCAATTATTAATGTTGCCATTAGCATCAAAAGTAGCCGACACTTTCATCTGAGAAGCCTGCAAAAATTCGTACAAAAACAGCCCTGCCCGATTTGAAACAAACGCCTTCCCTAAATAGCCTGCTTCAATTTCAATTTTTTCTTCCAAAAAATTCTGTTCGTAAAAAAGGTCAGCAGCCTGTTCATATCGTATTAAGGGCCTTCCAAATCCAAGCTGATTCCCATTCAGGTAATTTGGTTGAAGCAGTGCCAGTGCCTCTAACAAGTTCGACTTTCCAACATTCGGCCTCCCTACAAACAAATTGATGCGATCGCATTCAAGCGAAGCATCTCGAACGGATTTGAAATTTTGGATGCGAACATCTTTTAGCCAATTTTCCATAATTTTCAAACAATTGAGTCAGCAAATGTAAAAATCTACTCAGCAATCCGGTCCAAAAACTCCGCCTCCGTCCAAATCTCCGCTGCCTCTAAAGCCTGGGGCTGTAAGCACCTCCTTTGCAACAGAATTTGATTAAATCCGTTGAACAGGATATATTTGTGATCTAAAAATGTACAAATCATGGCAGAACTGATTGCTGAAATCGCCCGATTGAGTATCACAGAACGCTTGCTCTTGGTGCAGGAGATTTTGCACACCATCTCGCAAGACGAAACAGAATTGACTGCTGAACAACGGGCCGAAATCATATCCAGAGAACAATCCATTTCACAAGGCACCGCAAAAACTATAACGTGGTCTTCTATTCGAGGTCAAATTGCAACCCGCTATGGCCTTCCCAATTGAACTTCACGAGGCAGCCGAGGCCGAACTTTGGGAAACCATTGATTGGTATGATGCGCAAAGAGAAAACCTTGGCAAAGATTTCGCCCTTGAATTGGAGCGTGTCGTCAAAAGTATCTCCCAAACGCCAAATGCCTTTGCAAAAGTAGAAGGAGAAACCCGAAAAGCAGTCCTACGTCGTTTTCCATACATAGTGATTTTTATGCTGAAAGACGAAATAGTCACGGTGCTCGCTATTTTCCACACCAGTCGTTCCCCTAAACAGTGGATGTTGAGGCAATAAACTCCGCCTCCGTCCAAATCTCCACCGTCTCCAAAGCCTGCAGCGAAAGTTTCAAAAGACGTCGCATCGGGGCAATCCTTTCGGG
>JANMME010000771.1:0-2163 GCA_031373015.1 Saprospiraceae bacterium | reverse complement strand
GATGCCGTGCAGGGTGCTTGGGCTGCCACCAATTTGGCGCTTTACGGTACAGGTTCTATTGGCTACCTAGGCGCGATCGTAGAAAAAACCAACGTGGATAAGGTCCTCAAACTTGACCTGCTGAAAACCGATTTTTACGGCAGCAACGCTTACCCGACCTACCTGATTTACAATTCCCACCCGACGGCCCAGACCATTCAATTTGCGGCTGGAAATAGCCCGGCGGATATTTACGAATCACTTTCCGAAGCCTTTGTTTTGCAAAATATTTCTGGTACGGTCAATCTGAGCATTCCAGCAAATCAGGCCATTTTGGTAACGGTTTGTCCGGCGGGAGGCACAGTTTCCTTTGAAAAAAACAAAATGCTGGTAAATGGCGTGGTGGTAGATTTTGACCAGCATGTACAGGCTTATACAAAAGCACCGCGCATTAAAGCACTGGTTGCAGGCAAAAACCCTTTGGAGATCAGCGATTCAACTATGGTTTATGCCACGGTGGAGGACACGGATTCGGGGCAAATCACCTACGAATGGAGTGCCCCCACAGGCAGTTTTTCGGGCTCCGGCGCGAATGTCCTTTTTCATGCTCCGGTCAGTCTGGGCAATGTGCAAATCCGCCTGATCGCCAGCGACCCAGAGGGCAATCGCGATACGGCTATTTTGCAAATGACCATCGTGGCGGAAATCAACGACGCCCCGCAAATCATTGATATTCAAAAAAGTGTGGCATATATCGCGCCCAGCGAGAGCCTGCAAATCACTTGCTTGGCCACGGATGCCAATAATGATCCTTTAACTTATGAATGGACCGCAACAGGCGGGACGTTCAGCGGCACTGGCAACGCCGTTGACTGGACGGCCTCAGCCACGGAGGGCATTTTTGGCGTAACGGTGAAAGTCAGCGACGATCAAGGTTTGTTCGCGCAGGCAACTACCAAGGTTTTAGTAAAAAACTTCAACGCCACGCCCGGTGATCTCATCGCGCATTACCCGTTTACCGGGAATGCCAACGACGTGAGCGGCAACCAACTCCACGGGCAAGCCAACGGCGCCATTCTTACAGTGGACCAAAACGGCGGACTGCAACGTGCCTATTATTTCAATGGCGGCACACAGAATATCACGGTGCCGAACAACCCGCTCCTCAATTTTCAAGACGGGATTACAGTCAGTTGTTGGTTCAAAGCCAATGCATTGCCGGAGAAAGAATCGTTTTTGCTCTCGCACGGCTCCTGGCAGAACCGCTGGAAACTGTCCATCACCCCGGAAAAATACCTGCGCTGGACGGTCAACACACTGCTTGGAATCGCGGATTTAGATATTGATGTGCCGGTGCAAACCGATCAATTTTATCACGTCGCCGCGACTTACGACGGTTCGCTTCTGGCCTTATACTTGAACGGTAACCTCCACACTTACAAGGTTTTAAGCGGGAAGATCCGCACCACGACTTTTCCGTTTCTGATGGGACAAATGCTGCCCGCGCAACCGGAATACAATTTCAAGGGCGTGATGGATGCGGTGAAAATTTATGATTACGCGCTGGCACCGGATGGGGTGAAGAGTGTTTTTGAGGAGGGGGTGAGTGCGGTTTTGAGTCCGGGTTTCTCTGGGGTGCAAACCTTGGAGTTGTCGCCGAATCCGGTGTCGGATATGCTGAGGGTTCGGGTTCCGGCTGGTAAAGATTTGACAACTTTTGAAAAGTTGTCAAATCTCACACTGCAAGTGCGCGACTTGACGGGGCGGGTGGTTTTGGAGATAAAAAGTAGCGTGGGAGAGGCGATTCAATTGGATATGAGCCGTTGCAGGGCGGGGGTTTATATGGTGGTGTGTATGTCGGGAGAGGGGTGGTATCCGGGGCGGTTTGTCAAGATTTGAATGGGCGGGGCGACATGAATATTTCATCGCCGTTCTATGTTTAGGGAACCTTTGGAAGTTCCACTGACCTGAAAGATTGTCCAGTTTGTAGCGGCATTTGTTGTACCATTTCGATAAAATCTTCCTTTTTTTGAAAAAGACTCGTGAGATAGATTGCAAAGATACGCCGGAAATACTTGCCTTCAGGGGTCTTCAAAATTGTTTGCCCAAAGATAAAGGTCTCGTTGAAATGTTCTTTTACAAAACCCCAATCGCGCCCATATTTGAGTGCGAGCAGCGCGTTGG
>JANMME010000750.1:0-5142 GCA_031373015.1 Saprospiraceae bacterium | reverse complement strand
GATATCCGTTTTGACCTTTATCGGCGCAAAAAGAATGTACCTGACACGACCTGGAGTCTTCCTGAAAAATTGAATGCTGTAAACATGGCAGGGTTCACCAGTACCGAACCCAGCATTGGGACGCTTCCCGGGGAGAAATTTGAAACACTCTTTTTTGTTTCGGACCGACCCGACAACATAGGCAAAGAGGACAAAGACATTTGGTTTAGCAAGATCATAGGAGACAGCCTCAGCACCCCACAGCCCCTGACAGCGTTGAACACCATTGGCAACGACGTCACCCCTTTTTATCATCAAACTTCTCATACCCTATTTTACAGTACCGATGGCCTGCGGACGCTCGGCGGCCTGGATGTGTACAAATCAAGACTCGGCAGTGATGGCAACTGGACAACTCCTGTACATATAGGGCCTCATGTGAACAGCAGCGCGAACGACGCGTTCTTCGTGCTTGGAGACCAAAGCAATCGCGGCTTTTTCAGCAGCAACCGAAACGGCAATGTCAATTACTCTGAAGAGGGCTGTTGCTACGATATTTTCTATGTTGATTTCTCAATCCGTTACAGGGCCATCGCATTGCACGAACTTACGAATAAGTCATTGCCATTCACGAGCATTACACTCAATGAGATTGATGAAAACGGCAAGTTTATGCCCATTGCAAGCCCAGTTGCAGTCATCAGCAGTTCTTATCCATTCGACCTTGGTTTGAACCACCGGTATGCACTGATCGCGGAAAAGGAAGGATTTACGAGTGACACCCTGATGATCAAAACACCTGAAGAATTATGGACTAAAGAAATCGTGGACACCTTGTATTTGCGGCCCAAAGTTAATCTGATTGCCTCTGTGTATGACGCTGAAACGGATGAACCCATTTTCGGGGCAACCACGACCTTCTTTGACCTTGGTTTTCAGACAAAAACAGGCAATTTTTTGAGCAATAAAGGCGGGGGCAAAGTCGAGGATCTGCCGGAGAACTCAAACACCAAAAACTACAAGATTGATTTTGAGCACAAATACCGGGTATTGGCGGCAAAAGAAGGCTATGTTTCCAACATCTCAAAGGCTGATTCTTCAGCAATCGTTTCTACCATAGGGATTGTTGATGACAGCACATTTGAAGTGAAACTCTATTTGCACCGCCCGTCTGTCTTGGAGCAATATCTGCCGATAACGCTTTATTTCGACAACGATTACCCTAAACGGATCCAGGCAACAGAAGTGGTAGATTCTACTTCCTTTTTGAAACAAATGAAGGCAGCGTTGCTTAAGAACCCTAAAGATCCTGCTTATCACGATACGATACTGCTTGACTATCAGAAGACCTTCGTGAACTATATCCGTAAAAAGGACGAATATAAAGAAGGGTTTACTGGTGTGCTCACAGGGCAAAACAAACTGAACGAACTTGATTCAATGGAGCATTTCTTCGAAAAAGAGGTGCGCATGAACTGGGACTCCTTCTTTTCCTTGTCAGACAAGATAGATATGATGCTCCAAAACGGAGATACCATTATCCTTACCCTGAAAGGTTACGCTTCGCCGCTTTCAAATCCAGATTACAATTTCCACCTGACAAACCGCCGCATCGCTTCCGTGTACAATCACTTTATGATTTTTGACGGTGGCATATTTAAAAAATACCGGGAATTTGGGGGCAACAACCAATTGAGGTTTATCCGAGAAGCGAACGGTGATGGCACCGCCCCGCCAAACATGAACAAAGACCCAAAAAACCGCCGCCTTTCTGTATATGATTATAAAGTATCCCGAGAACGAAGGGTTCAAATAATCGGTGCTAAAGTCAGCAAAGGCAGTAAGGAAAAGAAGAAAATATAGGCCGTTTTTAAAGATTGAAACCCGAATGTCCAAAAATAAATATCGCAAGATGAAAAAAAGCCTCCTTTCGGCCATTTTCCTGACGCTTTTGGCCTCGGCCAGCGTGGCCACGGCGCAGATTCAGATGACCTTCAGCATTGTGCAACCCACATGCCATGGCTTTACGAATGGTTCGGCAACCGTCTTTCCTGTAGGCGGCACAAACCCCTATACATACGTCTGGAGTACAAGCCAAACGACCCAGACCACTTTTGGCCTTGGCAAGGGCACTTTTACCGTGACGGTGACAGATGCTCTGTTAAACAGTGCTACGGGCCAGATATCTGTGTCGGAACCCAGTGCAGTTATTGCTTCCATCACAGCGACCAACGTGAATTGCGCCGCCAACAATGGCACGCTCACCGCCAATGGTTTTGGTGGGACGCCGCCTTATACCTACGCCTGGGATGGCCCGGGGGGCACTTCTTCGTTTAAAGCGATCCCTGTGGTTGCACCCGGCAATTATTTCGTTACCGTGACAGATGCTAACCACTGTTCGGGGGTGGGAAGTTATACGGTTGACCCTCCCATTACTGTTGAAGTCACAGCTACAGATATCCCCTGTTCCATTTACCCTCAAGCTGGCTCGGCAAATGCTGTCGCGACAGGCGGCAAAGCTCCTTACGCCTATTCTTGGAGCAATGGGGCACATACCTCCTTGATTACCAATATAAGTCAAGGCATTTATACATGCACTGTGACCAGTGCAAACGGATGTGTGGCAATTGATTCTGATACGGTTGATATGCCTTCTCCCTTGGTTGTAATCACAACCTGGCTCAGCCCTTCCTGTGGTTTCAGCAACAATGGGCAGGCTACAGTACAGGCCTCTGGTGGAACCCCGCCTTACATTTATACCTGGCCAAGTCCGCTGCCAAATGGTCCATCACAGACTGGGTTGGCGCCTGGTCTATACTATGTTTGCACTTTTGATTCCAATCATTGCCAAAAGGACTTTTGGGTTAACATTCCCCATATCACGAGTCTGGATGTCCAACTGGTCGTCAACAGCGCCACTTGTTTAGGTATCAACAACGCAACAGCCACGGCGGTAGTAACCCCGCCTGGAAGCAACTACGTTTATCAGTGGAATATTCTTCCCCCAGATTCTAATGTTATTCAAGTAACTGGGCTTGCGGCTGGAACCTTTGTTTCGGTGACTGTGAAAGACACCATTTCCGGCTGTACTGGAACGGCAAGCGGGATCGTCGGAGCCCATACTACGGTTAATATTGCCGTCACCGATGTTGACATTCTTTGCGCGGGCGGTTTGGGCAGCGCAACAGCGGTGGCTTCCAACGGGACGCCGCAGTACACCTATACTTGGTTTAGCAATGGCCTCAAGATTGACAGTACGGCAAGCATTGACAGCCTCCAAGCAGGTGCATATTTGGTCAAGGTGGTGGATGCAAATGGTTGCAAGGCTCAAGCCGTGGCCGATATTGGAATTCAGTCGGCCCCAAATGCCGTTATTGACGGAGGGCATACTTTAATTTGTGGTGACAGCCTCAGTGTCGTGCAATTCACCAACCAATCTACCGATCCTTACAACGCAATCACGACCTTAGTATGGACGGTGACTGGCCCTCACATCAACACGGTGATCAACCAACAAAATCAGATCACGTTCCAACTTCCAGTGGATGACACCATTACGGTGCGGCTGATTGCCACTTCGGGCTTGGGCTGTAGCGATACCGCAACCTTGGTGTACAATGTGCCGGGTATTCCCAACTTCACGATCAGCCTCGATTCTACTTCCCTCGTATGCACGAGCGACTCAGTGAGCATTCATGTGAACGGTGATCCAACTTATACCTACGTTTGGAATCCTGCTGTTACGCTGAATCCCAATCCGCTCCATGTGCTGGTCAACCCAACAGGGCCCACCACTTATGTGCTGACGGCTACGGATGGAAAAGCCTGTACTGCAATAGATAGTATCCGGGTTACGCCTGCCAACGGTTCTTTCGAGCTGATCGTTGCCGAAACACACATCCAGACCTGTGAAGATTCTGTGAAACTATTTGCGTACACAATACCCGCTGGCATCCCCATTGTTTGGTGCCAGGGAAGCACACAATTGTCTGGAAATCCAGTTATGGTGTCTGCCACAGATATTACTACGATATACACGGTTAAAGCCACCGCTTCAGACAGTTGTTTCCTCAAGAAAGAGGTTTCTGTGACCCGATATCCAGTATCAGTTAGCCTTGACCCCAATGCGGTCAACAGCGTTTGCGAAGGCAGTCCCTTGCAGTTATCGGTGATCGTATCGCCTGCGTCCGTAACCTATGCATGGTTTGTGGATTTGCCTGCGACGATTTTGCCCTCAGATGTGCCAAATCCTATCTTCAGCGGCCCGGCGGGCACTTACATCGTCACAGTAATCGTAACCAATGTAATTTGTTCTGACACCCTGAAATTCCCCGTTGAAATTCTGAAAGGAGACGACGTTGAAGGGCAAATCTCCATAGACCTCTGCAACGGGCTAATAGTGCAATTCACGAATATTAGCGGGATTGCTGGCATCTGGGATTTTGGAGATGGAAGCCCGCTCAGCAATGATACCAATCCCGTCCATGCGTACCCTGGAGCGGGAACGTACACGCCGACTTTCACCCCAACCGTGGGTCAATGCATTGCGAAATGGGACTCGACCATCCTTGTCCATGCAAGCCCATTGGAAGCCGGCATTTCCGCCAACTACTTGAACTGCGCCGATCAGGCCCAAATCCAGTTCAACGGCTTCAGCAACTACCCGGATGCCGATATTAAATCCTGGTCCTGGACTTTTTCCAGCGGGACACCGGGCACTTCGTCCGTTAAAAACCCGGTCGTTACCTTTACGCAGGAGGGCACCATTACGGCCACCCTCATAGTGCTGGACCTCAACGGGTGTCTCGACACCGTCAGTTTGCCTGTAGAGGTCAATATTATCCACGACAACATCCCCAGCGCTGCCGCCATTTGCCCCGGCGATTCGGTCGAGCTGAACCCGGACGGGCACGACCTGGGCGCAAATTATACCTGGGTGGCCGTGCCTGCCGACTCCTCTTTGATCGGGCAGGAGCACGACCCAAACCCGGTCGTCACGCCGAACGTGCCGACGACCTATACCGTAACGGTCAGCCAGGGGCTCTGCACAGAGGTTTAAACGGTTGTGGTGAGCTTCACGCCGGGCGGACTGGTGATCCTGACGGGCGACACCGTCTTTTGAAAAAACGACCCGGTGACCCTCACTGCTCAGAGCAACGGGGC
>JANMME010000740.1:0-8238 GCA_031373015.1 Saprospiraceae bacterium | reverse complement strand
AAACCCCGCGCGCGGAAAACCCTGCGTTAAAATTGTGTGGGTTTCAAAAAAACCCCCCCCGACACTACACCCATGAGCGAAGCCGAGCGCAGTGACTGGGAAGCCGCCCTACAAGCCAACACCGCCCGCGCTTTTGTGGATTTTGTAAACAAATACCCCAAAACCACAAAGCTCCCCGAAGCCCGCGCCAAAATAAACACCCTCAAGCCCGCCCTCTCACCCGAAGAGCAGGCTTGGGCCGACGCCACGCTGGCAAACCGCCCTGAAGCCTATATTTATTTCGTACAGAAATATCCCGGCAGCCCCCGCAATGCTGAAGCCCGCGCCCGTATCAAAACCTTTAGCCTTAGCCTAAAAGAGCGAAAACGCCTCGAATCTTTAGCCGCCGAACGGCTGAAAAAGGAAGAGGCCCAGAAAAGCGAGCAACTTCCCGAAAGTTCCATCCCGAAGGAATCGGGATCGGGAAGTTCGACTCCAGCTGAACAGCCAACAATCACCAACGAAAACCGCAACCTACCCTCAGGTATCCGCAACATGGTGCGCGTAGAAGGCGGCAGCTACACCATGGGCAGCCCTAAAAATGAGGCAGGGAGATATGACGACGAATGCCAGCACCAAGTCACCGTCAAATCTTTCTCCATTGGGAAATACGAAGTGACGCAGGCTGATTGGCGCGAGGTGATGGGAGAAAACCCGCCTGAACTACGTTTCAAAGGTTGCGACGAATGCCCCGTAGAGCGCGTTTCCTGGGACGACGTGCAAGATTTCCTCAAGGTGTTGAACAAAAAAGACCCTGGAAAAAACTACCGCCTGCCCACCGAAGAAGAGTGGGAATATGCCGCGAGAGGCGGGAATAAAAGTCAAGGCTATACATATTCAGGCAGCAATGACTTGAAGAAAGTAGCTTGGTATAGTGGCAATTCCAGTTACAAAACCCACCGAGTCGGCGATCTCGCTGCTAACGAACTTGGCATTTTCGACATGAGCGGAAATGTGTGGGAATGGTGTCAGGATAGGTATGGGCCGTACCCGGGTTGTTCTGGTACTGCGAGCTCGTTCCGCGTGGGTCGCGGCGGCACCTGGCGCTTTGCTGCGCAACACTGCCGTGTCACCTGTCGCAGCCTCCTCCCGCCGGGCTGCCGGTGGTTCCATCTCGGCTTCCGCCTCGCTTTGTCCCTGCAGTGAAAGCGGTTTGCCCTTCCGGCTTACCTGTGAGCACGAATCAGGATTCGCAGGATGCTGAAAGGATTTCGCAGGATTTTTGGTTGGGTGTCGCATCCTGGAAAATCCTTCCAAAATCAAGGAAATCCTGCTTCGATCTTCGTGGGCATGAACCAGGATTCGCAGGATGCTGAAAGGATTTAATAGGATTTTTTAGTTGGTGTCGCATCCTGAAAAATCCTTCCAAAATCAAGAAAATCCTGCTTCGATCTTCGTGGGCATGAACTAGGATTCGCAGGATACTGGAAGGATTTAGCAGGATTTTTTTGTTGGTTTCGCATCCTGAAAAATCATTCCAAAATCAAGGAAATCCTGCTTCGATCTTCGTGGGCATGAACTAGGATTCGCAGGATGCTGGAAGGATTTAGCAGGGTTTTTTGGTTGGTGTCGCATCCTGAAAAATCCTTCCAAAATCAAGAAAATCCTGCTTCGATCTTCGTGGGCATGAACTAGGATTCGCAGGATGCTGGAAGGATTTAGCAGGGTTTTTTGGTTGGTGTCGCATCCTTTTAAAAACAAATTACCGCCTTGGTAATTTACGCTTACCTTTGCCTTACATGAGAATTATCCCCAAGAAAGCCCTGCGCGATTTCTGGGACCTGCACCCTGACAGTGAACAGGCTTTAAAGGCTTGGTTCAAAGACGTGAGCGCTGCCGACTGGGAATCATTCAACGATGTCCAAGAGGCGTTTGGCCGGGCAAGCGCGGTGGGTAGTGACCGCATTGTTTTTCGTATTCGGGGTAATCAATATCGGCTCATCGTGCGAGTGAACTACGCCTTTTCGCTCATTTACATCAAATTCGTAGGCACACACGCTGAATACGACAAGATAGACGCTGAAACGGTGGACCATTATTAAAAAAAAGATTATGCCAACTATAAAAGTAATCAAAACAGAGGCAGCCTACTTAGAGGCACTCAAAGCAGTAGACAAAATCTTTAGCGCAAAACCCGACACACCAGAAGGTGACCAGTTGGAACTGCTGACGCTGCTCATTGAGCAGTACGAGAACCGCTATTACCCCATTTCAGCGCCCGACCCAATTGAGGCGATCAAATTCCGCATGGAGCAAACCGGGATGACGGTCTCTGACTTGGGCGAAGTACTCGGCTACCGAAGTCGCGCCTCTGAAATCTTGAACCGTCGGCGCAGGCTTACGCTTCCAATGATCCGGAATCTTACCAACAAACTCCACATCTCGGCAGAGGTGCTTTTGCAGGATTATCAGTTGGCATGAAATGGTTGGGTGGAACTTTTCCCGCCTGCCCTTCATTACAGCAGAAAAAGCATCGCAGCCATGGAAGAAAAAATCCGCATCAACGACCACCTCGCCCTCATACCCTTCGAGCCGGGCGATAAGCCCAATCTCATCCGTTATCTGAACGACCCGGTCATTTACCAAAACACGGCTACCATCCCTTTTCCATATACGGCATCTGACGCGGACGCCTGGCTAACCCTTGTGCAGGAGATCCGCGAAAAGTACGGATTCACCTGCAACTGGGCCATCCGTCATGCCGAACAGGGCATGATCGGCAGCATCGGATTTTTTATGAAATCTGGTGCAGCGGGTCATTTCGACGAGATCGGCTACTGGCTGGCCGAGCCTTTCCGGGGACAAGGCATCATGACCTATGCCGTGGATGCGCTGTGCGTATGGCTGTTTGAAAAACGCCCCGCACTGGTACGCATTGAAGCCAAGGTGTACTCCTACAACCCCGCTTCGGCGCGGGTGCTCGAAAAGGCCGGGTTCGAACGTGAGGGCTATTTGCGCAAAGCGGTGCTTAAAAACGGGGCATTGATTGATGCGATTATGATGGCGCGGCTTCGGTAAAAGAAGTGACACTTTTTATCTTTCTTCCTGAAACTTTCTTCGGAATACTTCAGTTCCCTTATCCTATTACCAATAAAAATTTGGCACATGGAAGAAAAGATCCTTATCAACGAGCACCTCGCGCTCACGCCATTTGAGCCGGGCGACAAACCCAATCTCATCCGCTACCTCAACGATCCGGTCATTCACCGCAATACGCAACGCATTCCTTATCCATACACGGAAACCGATGCGGATGAGTGGTTTAGCCTTGTGCGCGAAATCCACGATAAGTACGGATTTACTTGCAACTGGGCCATCCGCCATACCGAACATGGCATGATCGGCAGGATCAGATTTTTTATGAAATCTGGCGCAACGGGTCACTTTGACGAAATCGGCTACTGGCTGGCCGAGCCATTCCGGGGGCAAGGCATCATGACCGATGCCGTGAATGCGCTGTGCCTATGGCTGTTTGAAAACCGCCCGGTGCTGGTGCGCATTGAAGCGAAAGTCCATTCTTATAACCCGACTTCGGTGCGGGTGCTCGAAAAGGCAGGGTTCGAGCGCGAAGGATATTTGCGCAAAGCGTGTCTTAAAAACGGCGAACTGATTGACTTGATTTTGATGGCGAGGATAAGGGAATAGAAGTGACACTTTTTTAAAAAGTGTCACTTCTCCGTTCGCGGGCAGAACCTCGCGTTCCCTAAATCTTCACCCCTGCGTACACCTCTTTCACCTGCACAAGACAGTCCATCACAGCGATGGATTCTTCCGGCTTGTTGGCGTAGGAATATTCCCATTCGCGCTCGGATTTGCGGCGGTAACTGTGGATACTTTGGGCGTTTTGCTGCACCATGAGGTATTGTTGTAGCGAAGGAACGGTGCGGTAGCAGCCCCATTTGTCAATGCGGTCTTCTTCTTCGGTGCTGTCGGATAGAATTTCAATGATGACGGAAGGGTTGAGCGTTGCCTTCATTTTGCCTTTGTGTTGCCGGAACACCTGCTCGCCACAAACGATGACCAAATCGGGATAAAAGACCTTGTTGCATTCGGGCACATAGACCATTCGGTCGGCAGCATAGCGTTTGCAAGATTTTGCTTTCAGGCAGGCTGCTAATGCGTCCATCAAGTTGGTTTGTATTTCACCGTGCGCAGGCGACGTGTAGGCCATGGCGTGGATTTTGCCATCCCAATATTCGTGCTTGCCTTCGGCGCTGTACTCTAAGTCGAAGTATTCCTCCAGACTGTAAAGTTTGGCGGCACCGGATTTTTTGCCCGCTGGTGCTGATTGTGCCTGTCCTTCCATGGTGGAAATTTTGGACAAAAATAGGGAATATCTGTTACATCGGCCCTATCTCTAATACGGATGTAAATGTGTTTTTAGCCACTAATTGCACGAATTTACACGAATCATATTAGTGCTAATTCGTGTAATTAGTGGCTAACCCCTTTTCACCGTATCACCACTTTCCGCTGCGCCACTCCTCCCTCACTTGCCAACTCTAGCCAATAAATTCCCACCGGCAAAGGGCTCAAGTCAACGCTGAAAGAAGCATTGCCCGCAGCGGCATTGAATGTGCGAACTTGGAGCGTTTGACCTTGGGCATTTTTAACCGCTGCCGAAAGCTCGCCGCCCGTAAAACCTTGAATTTCAAGATTAACGGGGCCCTCGGTTGGGTTGGGGAAAATGCGCAGCCCTGCAGCCCAAAAGGGTAGGGGAGCGGTGCCGCTTTGTTCTTTTACGACCACCGTTACCGGGATGCGGTCGCTGGTACATTCGTAGCCATAGTAATTCACTTCCCAGTTGTAGAAATAGTAGTAGCGCGTGAGGTCAACATTGGAATTTTTGATGCTTACCAATCCTGGAATCTCGTAGGGATAGGTGCATCCCTGGGAACTTCTGCGCAATTTGGGGCTGACCGTGCCAATGTTGGCCTGGTTGACGGTTTGGTTGGTTGTAAGCTGCAAATCAGTACCAACCGGAACGTCAAAATTCAAATCAAGGATGGTTGTGCCGACAGGGATATTGACTGACTTTGATTGCAAAACGTCGCCATTGACGTTGCGGAGCTCAATTTGGCGTACACCGGCCACGTCTGCAACAACGGTTGTCTTTGCCAAGATAAAGGGCTGGAAGCAGTCGAAAATCAAAGCCCCGTTGAAATTGTTGCCGCCTAGCGCGGCCCCCTGGAGGTTCATCATTCCCACAAAAGCGCTGGGCGCGCCATATACCGAAGTGTTGCTAAGCCAATATGTGGTGGTTTGCGTGAGCGCCGGGGTCACAAGTGTGTCGTTCACCGCGATGCTGTTTTGTTCGGTCTCTGTCGCGTACCAAGTCACCTGGTCGCCCGCAGCGATGAGCGTGGCGGATTCTCCTGCCAAAATGGTGTCGGGCGTGACCACTGGCAACGGCGCAGCAAGCACGTTGATGTTGATCGGCGCGGAATTGAATATTTCACAAAGCCCCTGTGCTGCCACGCTGTACTGCCCACTTTGGCTCACGGCAATGCTTTGGGTGGTTTCGCCTGTGTTCCAGAGATAACTGCTTGCTTGCGAGGAACTTAGCAGCACGTCACCACCTGTGCAGAACGTGGTGTCGCCCAAGGCCGTAATGATTGGAATTTGAATGGGGTTGAAGGTGACGGAAATCGAATTTGAAACGGCCGTGCAGCCGTCCGAATTGGTGACGGTGACTTTGTAATTGCCCGCATTTACGGCTGAGATGGTGGCCGTGGTGTCGCCGGTATTCCAGAGGTAAGTGTTGAAAATTTCGCTGGTGCGAAGCGTTACACTTTGACCCGTGCAAAGCGTAGTAGGGCCATCGGCTACCATTGAAACTGCAGACGCTATGCAACCGCCTTCGTAAAGCGTTTCATACTGGTCCACAACAGGTTGGTACAACACATCGCGCACACCGGAAGGCCAATGGATTACTACCGAGTCAATTTGGGTGATTTGCCCAAGGCCAAACTGGATTTGGAGCGAATTGCTGATGCCATAACTTTCGCCGGAGCGGACCTCGCGAGTCTGGATGCCTAGCGCGGAATAAAGGTGCACTTTTGCGCCCACGCCACTTCGATTGCTTTGTTGGCCGCGCAAGTTGAGGCCATAGAAATGGTTGTTGTTTCCATTGTTCATCCAAAGGGCGTCGGGTATATTGGAAGGATCGGTGTAAACAATGGCGTAACCGGCGTACACGTCCTGAAAGCCATCGCCATTGAGGTCGCCGATAGCAAACGATTCAATTTGATGGTTGTCAAAAGGATTTGGTACAGCTTTAAAGGTTTTGTTGCCGTTGTTGCGGAAAATATAATGCTTGTCGCCCGCTACGAGGATGTCGGTAAAACCGTCATTGTCAAAATCACGGAACAGGCCTTGGAGCGGCAAACCTTGAATGGCACCGATCAGACCTGAAGTCGCAGTGATGTCGGTGAAGTGCCCAGCTCCATCGTTTTCAAGCAATTGGCTGTTCACGTCGTGGTTCGTAATGAAGCAGTCAAAATCGCCGTCGTTGTCAATATCGCCAAAATCGGCGGTCCAACTTTGCGCCCCAATGCGGAGGCCGGAGGTGTTTGCGATGTCTTGTGTGTAGGTGTAATTGCCGTTGTTCAGGTAAAGTTGGTTGAAACGGCGGGGGTCGGCGGCATTGTTCACATTTTGGCGACAGTGGGCGACGTAGAGATCTACATATCCGTCGTTGTTAACGTCACTCCATACCGAGCCGTAATTGCCAGAGTAGCTTGCCGTCCAATCAATCCAGTTTGGTTGATAAGTAAAAGTACCATTCCCATTATTTCCGAAAACCCGAGCAGTGCTGTCGTCATGGCAAACGAAAGCATCAAGCCATCCGTCGTTGTTGATGTCGGCGAAATTCACGCCTTGCACAAAAGTGCCTGGAGCGTTAAGGTTTTGGATTGAAAAAGTCCCGTTGCTATTCGATTTGACCACTTTGATGCCGTTGTATTCGCCACCAGTCAGCACGTCTCCGAGCCCATCGTTGTTCACATCAGCGGTGCACATTCCCCAGGTATCGTCGAGGCCGGGGAGCGGGGTCATGCTTGAAGTTGAAAAGGCTTGGCCAGCTGCGGTTTGGTATTGGATATTCAAGGTTGTTCCCTGGCTGAGTCGGGCTATGTCGTCCAGCCCGTCGCCGTTCATATCGGTGATGGCGATGGCCACGCCGCTGTAATGATTAACCGGTGTGAGGAGGTTGGTTTTGTTGCTGAAACTGATTTGGGCCGAAAGGCTGACAATTGTTGCCCCAGAGAGCAGAAGAAAAAGTATTCTTTTCATTTTAAAAAAGGATGGAAAAACGGGCGGCAAGGTAACAGGAATGTTTTGTCCCAAGAATCGAGAATATGTCTTGGCAAATGGGCGACAGATCAAACCAGGAACACACTTGTGGCATGGAGATTGCAAAAGCATTTCTTTCCATTTGGCAAATTGTTCAGATGTACTACATTTGTCCGACCCATTAGCCATTTGGATTATATTGATAGTTTTTAGCCGATTACATGCTCATTACTGTGCTAATGGTAAACACGAGGATGTATTTTCAATAGTCAGGAGAATCAAAACACGATCGTAAGGGCAGTGCTGTCGCAACTCAAATGTCTTTAAGGCGACAAACACTTAATCTCGCGCTGCACCCCTGTTTTTCTATTAGCACAATCTTTTTGCCGTACCCTCAACGAAGGGGCATTTGAGCATTTGGAACGAGATTTTCTTGTTCTAAATTAATATCGCTATACCTAAAATAATCCACTCAATACAAAGGCAATAATGAGACTCGCTTTTTTAATCATAATGCTCCTCATCGAATCCGCTACCTTGAAAGGCCAGCAGGATAGGTTAAACTCCGAAGCTTTTCATTTGGACAAGGCCAGTAAAATAGTGGCCTCAAAGATTGAAGGTCAAAACGCCCCACACGCTTCGGCCTCGAATATAGATGCTGGATTGGAGGTAAAAAAGTGCCGTATTTTTTCGGGAGAAACCAACCGTGATGAAGATATCCTTGAGGAGTATTTAAAAAATGGGAAAATCGTGATACACCCCAACGAAGGATGTCTAAGCATGGAACTTGATCCTGTAGCGGAAATAACCCCCGATCAGGTCGAATACATATACCGCCTCGAGGGATATTGTCCCAACTGGTTCAGGTCAAAAGAAGCATTGCTTAATTTTATCAGTTTGCCGTAT
>JANMME010001011.1:0-2426 GCA_031373015.1 Saprospiraceae bacterium | reverse complement strand
GAGGCCGTTTTTCATATTAGAGGACTGTTGACTATTGACTGTTGACTGTTGACTGTTGACTATTGACTATTGACTGTTGACTGTTGACTGTTGACTGTTGACTGTTGACTGTTGACTGTTGACTGTTGACTGTTGACTGTTGACTGTTGACTATTCCTTTTCGCTGATTTCTAAAATCGGCAAGGCCACGGTGAAATATTGTTGCGACGCAATGACCTCCACCTGCTTATCTGTTACCATGCGATAGCGATCTCGGATGTTCTGCAAGCCGACTCCGGTAGAGTCCATTACCTGGTTTTTCTTCTGCAGATTGTTGCGGATCACGAGGTGGCCATTTTCTGCAAAAACTTCAATCGTAAGCGGCTTTTCGACCGAGATCACGTTGTGCTTGATGACGTTTTCAAAAAGCATTTGCAAGGAAAGCGGAACGATTGCAAGGCTAGATTTACCCTCTAAATCATTGATTTTTACCCGTAAATTGTCGCCAAAGCGCTCTTGGAGCAGGAAAATGTATGCGTCCAAAAACTCCAGCTCTTTACTGACCGGGATAATTTTTGCATCGCGGCTTTCGAGCACGTAGCGATATACATTGCTCAGTTGCTGCAAAAAACGCACGGCTCTGTCAGGATCTTCAGGTATCAAATAGGCCAAAGTGTTCAGGCTATTGAAGAGGAAGTGCGGGTTCACTTGATTGCGCAGCCCTTCCAACTGAGATTCAACGTTTTGGCGTGCAAGGTGCTCTTTTTCCGCTACGGTACGCTGTAATTGAATGTAAAAAGAAATGGCCTCATACAAGGTAATAACCAAGGCACAAAGGATAAGCGTAGCGATGTAGACGACTATGGGGTTAGGATCCCTTCCATGACCAATGCCCAATTGGTGGAGCAAAGCGCCTACACCGTTATTGATAACCGTATACAGCACATTAAAACCTAAAAACACCCAAATCATCCGCTTGCCTATGTTTTCGTTGGCTGGGAATCTCCATTTAAGCTCACTATAGATCCAGCGCATCCCGAACCAGAAGAAATTGGTGTAGATGAACGACACGGGGATGCAAACTGCAATAAACGGCCAATTCATCTGCGCGTATGCATCGCCAAAAAGCAGCAAGGAAACCATGATACTTGCAAGCGGGAGCCCAACGACCATTAGCCAGCGGTCGTTGAATCCTGAGATGTCTTGAAAGCAGGGTTTGCTTTTCATGTTTTATTATGCGTTTTTTCTCAATTTGAAAAACTCGACTGTTTCCCGGATTCCATCTTCATAACTGGTTGGCTGATAGCCGTATTTCTGTTCAAATTTACTGGAGTCAAACCAGTAAACCTGTTCGTTTTGGTACACCATTTCCACCATTTCTTTCATAATGGGCATAAAAAGACCCAAGATCCGGATCAGCCACTTTGGAGCAGCCTGAACGTCTTTATAGGCAACACCCATTTCGTGCGCTGCTATTTTCATCAGATCAGTTGGGAGAAGCGGCGGATTTTTGCTTGGCATGTGCCAGGTTTGATTGAAGGAACTTGGGTCGTCCGCCAATAACACCAAGGCTTTGGCGCAATCAAGTGTATACGACATGGTATGTGCCATTGCAGGGTTGCCCAGCCATTGTGGTTTTTTACCTTCTGCAAAATTTTTGAACACGGTTTGGTAGAACATACTTGTATTATCTGCCCATGGGCCGTAGAAATCTGCCGAGCGGGCGATACTGGCTTTTACCTCCCCACGCTGTACCGCTTCAAGCAGCAGATGGGCAACTTTTGCGCGCACTTCCCCCTTTTTACTGCTGGGGTTGAACGGCGTATCTTCTGTCATTTTCCCGCTCACAGGGCCGTACATATAGACATTGTCGAAAAAGATGAGCGGTACACCCGTTTCGGCGCAGGCACTTAGAGTATTTTGCATCAATACGGGCCATTTTTCTTGCCAGGTTTTGGTGTTGTAATCCAGCCCAACGAGTTGAAAAACCACTTTTGAACCACGAATTGCCTCGGTCAATTCTTTTTGGTTGAACACATCTACGCTTAGGCTTTCGGCACCTTCCATGGTTTTGCCAGAGCGAGAAAGTAGACGGACGGATTTACCTTTTTTGAGCAATTCTTGGGCTAGTGGTGTGCCGATGGCGCCGCCTGCGCCGATGAGGGTGTATGGTTGCATTTTAACAATTATTGTTTTTTATCGAGTAAGATTTTTTGAGCACCTAGTAAGCATTTTTAAACACATAAGGCACATAAGGACACATAAGTCTTGGCGTATAACACTTATGTGTCCTTATGTGCCTTATGTGTTTAAAAATGCTTACTAGGTGTTTACCTCACCCCTTATTTGTGTTCAACGATTTGAATTAATCTCTAAAATTCCACGCGGTACATCAAATCCGGGAAAAACCCAATCTGGTAGGTCTTGCCCACCTCGTTGCGCAGCTC
>JANMME010000726.1:0-4738 GCA_031373015.1 Saprospiraceae bacterium | reverse complement strand
GGCATCACGCATCCTGTTTATCTTGTAAATCCTGTCGAAAAATCTTGTAATGCCCTGAAAATCAGCCTCAAACCGCCTGACTAAACACCCGCCCACTCGGCATTTTATCCCAATACCGGGCATCGAAGGCGAGACATATATTCCTCAAAAAGCCTTTCCCTGCTTCTGTGACTTTAACGCCCGCAGGCCCGATTTGCACCAGCCCGTCGGCAATAGGTTCTGCAAGCCTGGCCAAAATTATGTCCCGGTTGTCGTCTGGCTGCCAGCCAGTTTGATACCGGCACATCAAATTCAGGATATGGTGCCTGATCTTCTTGTCTTCTTCCGTCAAAAAGTGGCCGCGCATAAGAGGCATCTGACCTGCTGCAATTGCGCTTTGATATTCTATCACCGTCTTCAAGTTTTGGGCAAAAGCGCTAAACGTGTCCCCGATGGCAGAAACCCCCAGGCCGATGGTAAGTGGGGTGAATACCGGGGTATAGCCCATAAAATTACGGTGCAGCGCGCCCGTTTGGGCGGATTGGTACAAGGCATCCTCTTCAAGCGAAAAATGGTCCATGCCCACATCGTGGTAGCCCAGGTCTTCCAACAGTTTTTTCCCGGTTTCGTAAAGGGCCCGTTTAGCAACAGCGTTGGGCAGGTCATTTTCGTCAAAAGCGCGTTGGCCGTTTTTTAACCAGGGGACGTGTGCATAACTGTAAAAAGCAATCCGGTCGGGCATCAATTTTCCGACCAAATACATGGTCTTGACAATGTGCTCCTGTTGTTGGAAAGGCAGTCCAAAGATCAGGTCAAAATTGACGGAATCGTAGCCGAGTTCGCGGGCCTTTTCCGTTACAAACCGAACCTGGTTTACGGTTTGGTAACGGTTAATTACACGCAATATTTCCTCGTCTACGTCTTGTACCCCAATGCTGATACGCCGGAAACCCAGATCGTACAACACTTCCAGATGTTCCTGGGTGGTGCTGGAAGGGTGAGCCTCAAAACTGAATTCGTGCTCCGGCGCAATGTCCACCGTTTCAAAAATGGCCTCCATCAGTTGCCGCAGATTCTCCGGGTGAAAAAATGTGGGCGTGCCACCGCCCAAATGAAGCTCGCTCAAGACCGGGCGACCCGGCAAGCGATCCAGATACATTTTCCACTCTGCCAGAACCGACTGAATGTAAGGCGATTCTACGGCATGATTGCGGGTAATGTGTTTGTTGCAGCCACAATAAGTGCACAATTTTTCACAAAATGGCAGGTGAAGGTAAAGGCTCAAACGTTGGTCGCGCTCGAATACCTGGACGACATGTTCCGTCCATTCGGCTTCGGAAATGGTGTCTGCTTCCCAGTAGGGCACGGTTGGGTAACTGGTGTAACGCGGAGCGGGGATGTCGTATTTTTCGAGTAAGTCTTGCATTTTCTTGCTGGTTTAGGTTATTGAACCGGCTCAAATCTCGCCGTAAAATGCCGCAAAAACGGCGGTTCATAAACGATTTTAAATCCTGTCTTTTGATCCCTGCGCTTCGCCAATTCGCCAAAAGCCTCAGCCACATAATCAATATGGCTTTGGGTGTACACCCTGCGCGGAATGGCGAGCCGCACCAAGTCCATCGTCGCCGGAATCAACCGTCCTTCGGCATCATATTTCCCGAACATCACGGAGCCGATCTCACAGCAGCGGATGCCGCCCAAGCGGTACAGTTCGCAGGCCATCACTTGCCCGGGGTATTGATCCAATGGAATGTCTTGATAAAAAGCACGGGCGTCCACATATACCGCATGTCCACCCGCCGGACGCATGATGGGGATGCCTAGTGCATGCAGCTTATCGGCCAGATATGCCGTGCTTTTGATTCGGTAATTCAAATAGTCTGGCTCAAAAACTTCCTCCAGGCCAATGGCAATCGCTTCCATGTCGCGACCAGAAAGTCCGCCGTAGGTGGAAAAACCCTCTGTAACAATGAGCACCGTGCGACATAAAACCGCCAAATCCAAGTCGCGCAGGGCTAGGAAACCGCCCATGTTGACCAATGCATCTTTCTTGGCGCTCATAATACAGCCATCGGCCAGGGCAAACATTTGTTGGGCAACTTCGCGGTACGTCGTGTTTTCAAAACCTGCTTCGCGGTGTTTGATGAACCAGGCGTTTTCAGCAATCCGGCAAGCATCGAGAATAAATCGGATACCGTGTTTTTTGCAAATTTCCGAAACGGCGCGGGCATTCTCCATGCTTACCGGCTGACCGCCACCGCTGTTGTTGGTAACGGTGAGGATGACTGCAGCCACGTTTTCTGCCCCGTGCAGGGTGATGTTTGCTTCTAGTTTGTCTGTATCAAGATTTCCTTTGAAAGGATGCAACAACGAGGGGTCGCTGTTTTCGGGGATGGGGCAATCAACGGCTTTTGCGCCCGTGAATTCAATATTTGCCCTAGTCGTGTCGAAGTGCGTGTTGCTGATGAACACTTTCCCTGGGCCGCCAATGCGCGAATACAACAGGTGTTCCGCAGCACGACCCTGATGTGTCGGCAGGATATAAGGACAACCCGTCAGATCTTGTATCGCCTTTTCCATGCGCAGCCAGCTGGTAGCGCCCGCATAACTTTCATCGCCGCGCATAATGCCCGCCCATTGTTCGCTGCTCATGGCGGAGGTGCCGCTGTCGGTCAGCAAGTCAATGATGACTTCTGTGGAATGCAGCAAAAAAGGATTGAAATGGGCATTCTGGAGAAAAGTCTCCCGCTCATCCGGTGTGGTGAGCCGGATCTTTTCGACGGTTTTGATGCGGAAGGGCTCTATGATGGTTTTGAAATTCATAAAAAAAAGTTATCCAAACATTGATAATCGTCACAAAGAAGCGGCGGGAAATTGGGTAGGAAGATGACGACAATCAGCCCTTGGAAAGACATACGTCAGTGGGGCTGATTTCAGTTTAGTTCCCCCTGTACTGTGCTTCCAACCGCTATTTCTTAGCCGATGCGGAAGACGGCATATAGATATTTGAAAATCATTGCTTTAAGTGATGGTGGTCATTGTTTTTGAGAAGCATCTGTATAGAGATTTGAACACAAATTTTAAATCAATAAATGTTATGAAACACTTCAATTTTCATTTCCAACAGCATGGCGGGATGTTATGCTTGTTGATGGCGATTTTAATTTTGCCTGCACTGCCACTGCGTGCCCAAGATTATTGGGAAGAAATAGCACAATTGCCCACGGTAAATAATTTGACTTCAGTCGAAACTTTGGACAATTCAATTTATGTGATGGGAGGGGGGATTTCCCCAAGCCAAATGATCTCAGAAGTGTATGCCTTCAATCCGGTGACCAAAGCCTTGCAGGCGCGAAGCCCGCTGCCCAAAGCATTGGGCGCCACCGCTACTGCGGTACTTGACGGCAAGATTTACCTTTTCGGCGGTGTTTCTACCAGCTTGGGTAATGCTTCAAAAAGCAGTTATGTGTACAATCCTTCTACGAACCAATGGACTTCGCTGGCCGATATGCCCGTTGCTCGAGGATATGCCGTTGCGGAGGCTATCAATGGAAAGATATACCTCATCGGTGGCTTTGGCACTGGAGCTGCTCCCGTGTACAATCTGACAGAAGCCTACGACCCCCAGACCAATACTTGGGAAACGAAAGCGCCTATGCTAACAGCACGAGGGTATATGTGCTCTGCTGTTTTGGACAATAAGATATATGTGCTGGGTGGCGGTCTGCCAGCTACCAACACGAGTTTGGATGCTGTTGAAATATACGACCCAACAAGCGACAAATGGACCATTGGCTCGAATCTTCCGACGCCGCGATTGGGTGGTGGCGCGGGTGTTTTGGGTAAGACTATTTATGTGGCAGGGGGCGCTTACTCCGCTCAAATACCACCAGATTTGGATGCTACAGATGGGTATTCGCAAGAGACAGAATGGCAGCCATTTGCCAAACTGCCCGTTGCTATGCATGGGCACGCCATTACGGCATTCGAAGATAACCTTTATTCGTTCGGAGGCTCGTCCAACGGGGCGGGTGTAAAGGCCATACTCAAATATCATTCGAAAGAGGTGGCTACGCACAATCCTTTGAACAACAGTGGATTAACCGTCTTCCCGAACCCGGCAAGCGAGCGCATTTCTTTCCTTTTTGAGAATGCGTCCAATGGCCAAGTAACTTTTTTCAGGCCAGACGGAACCACCGTTTTTACTGAAAACCTGCGGGGCGAACAGCAGCAGGAGATTTCGGTGGCCGGGTGGCGAATAGGGGTTTATTTCTGGAAATGGGAGGATGCGGATGGGCGGTTGGTTTCCGGAAAAGTATCAGTGGTTCGACGGTAGAAATGAGGCTCTTAGCCGGGCTGCTGGCTGCTGTTGGGGGTTTTTAAACACATAAGGCACATAAGGGCACATAAGTCCGATATACAACCTTATGTGTCCTTATGTGCCTTATGTGTTTAAAAAAAACTATTCCCGTTCATCAACATAAAAAATAGCATAGAATGAAAAACAAGTTGATTTTTCTGTTGAAATTGATATTTGGGTTTTTAGGTCTCATTGTTCTATTGCTCCTATTCTATTTGTTGCTCAATGTAAATTATCTCCACCCCAATAAAAAACTAAGCAATGCCGAATTGGATTCTTATATCAATCAATTAGATTCCGTAAAATCAAATCCTTATAATTTTATTGCCGATAAATTTGATGACCACAATGTTGTCCTGATCGGTGAAATGCACTTCAGGAAACAAGACGTTGAGTTTT
>JANMME010000711.1:0-3054 GCA_031373015.1 Saprospiraceae bacterium | reverse complement strand
GCTGTACAGCCTTAACGACCCAGCAACAAACCCTCAGGTTAAAGCGGATTTGGAATTTGCCATTGACCAATGGCGCATCAAGCCGTTCCGCCCGCACGTCATCGCCCGGTTCCGCCCGGTGACTTATCAAAAAGCGGTTTTGATGAAATATGTGGACAATCTGACGGAGTGGGGCGATTATCTGTTTCGGCAAGACACGATGGAAAGCATCGTTCAGGCCACGCAGATGTATATTTTGGCGGATAAATTATTGGGCGAAAAACCGCGCACAATTCCGCCACTCATCAAACCGCCGTACGAAACGTACAATCAGATGGAGCAGAAATTGGATGCTTTTGGCAACGCGCTGATTGATTTGGAAAATCTTCTGCCCGACCTCTCCGCTTTACCCGAGCACGGGGCGGAACTGCCGGCCCCGATGGTTACTTTGTCTATGCTTTATTTCTGCATCCCGCAAAACGACAAGATGCTGGAATACTGGGACCGCGTTGCCGACCGTCTGTTCAAAATCCGGCATTGCCAAAATATTGATGGGGTGGAACGTTCGCTGGCACTTTTTGCCCCGCCAATTGATCCCGGAATGTTGGTGCGTGCCGCCGCTTCCGGCTTGGATATTTCCTCGGTGTTGGCGGGTATTAATGCCCCAACGCCGTATTATCGGTTCAATGTCCTGTCGCAAAAGGCGACCGAACTAGTCAATGAGGTGCGTGGGCTGGGATCATCCTTGTTGCAGGCATTGGAGAAAAAAGACGCCGAAGCGATGTCATTGCTCCGCAGTGAACAAGAGATCAAAGTGTTGAACGCAGTACGCGACATGAAAAAACTGCAAATCAAAGAGTCTAAAGAACAGATTGAGGTGTTGAAACGGACGAAGAAGGTGACGGAGGAGCGGCAGAATTACTATGCGGGCATTGAAAAAATCAGTTCGAAGGAGCAGTTGAACTTGGATAAATTGGGTGAATCACAGGATTACCAAATGGCCTCGCAAATTGTTCGAGTCGTGGCTGGTGCAATTGCACTACTTCCTGATTTTCAATTAGGTGTATCAGGTTTTGGTGGATCCCCGCTAGCTGGCTTCACAATAGGTGGTACTAACTTTTCAAGGTCAACTAATATTGCTGCCGATGTTCTAAGTATTCTTGGCAGTGTGGCATCATACGAAGCCAATCGTGCCTCCATTCTCGGTGGCTACGACCGCCGTTTCGACGACTGGAAACTTCAGGAGCGGCTGGCAAACCTGGAACTCAATTCCATTGAAAAACAAATCGTTGCTGCCGAAATCCGCAAAGAAATTGCTGAAACCGACCTGAAAAATCACGACCTGCAAATCGAAAATGCCAAAAAGACCGATGAGTTCATGCGCACGAAATACACCAACAAAGAACTGTACGAGTGGATGATTGGGCAAATCAGTTCGGTATATTTCAGGTCATACCAATTGGCGCACGATTTTGCCAAAAAAGCAGAGCGTTGTTATCGGTTTGAATTGGGCAACGACGACACGTTTATCTCCTTCGGTTATTGGGACAGTAGGAAAAAAGGCTTGCAAAGTGCCGACCAGCTCCTTCACGACCTAAAACGTATGGAAACGAGTTATTTGGACAAAAACAAACGCGAGTACGAACTGACCAAACACGTTTCGCTGGCTTTGCTTGACCCGCTGGCTCTGGTCCGGCTTCGTGCGACGGGTGTTTGCGATTTTGATGTACCCGAAGCTTTGTTCGATATGGATTTTGCCGGTCAATATTTCCGGAGAATCAAATCCGTGAGCATCAGTCTCCCTTGCATTGCAGGGCCGTACACTTCCGTGAGTGCCAAGTTGTCTCTGGTAAAAAACAAATATCGAAAAAATGTCAATCCTAATAACCTGAATGGAACAGGTTACCCGGAAGATCCGGGGAATGACGAACGCTTTGTTTATAACATAGGTGCCATCCAATCCATCGCTGCCAGCAATGCGCAAAACGACAGTGGGGTATTTGAGTTGAATTTTCGCGACGAGCGGTATCTGCCTTTTGAAGGCACAGGCGCCATCAGCAGCTGGCGACTGGAATTGCCCAAAAAAGATTTGAGTCAGTTTAATTATGATACCATCGCTGATGTGATTGTGCATTTGAAATACACGGCCCGGGAAGGGGGATCGTCGCTGCGTGGTGCAGCAGAAACTGCCCTAAAAGATCAACTTGCTGCCATGAAACAGCAACTCAATGAAACGGGTATGCACCTTGCCATCAACCTGAAACACGATATGCCGAACGAGTGGCACCTGCTGAAACAAAACCGGACGGTGGATTTGAAAATCGAAGCCGCTCGGCTGCCCTACTTCGCACAATTGCTGCAACCAACCTTGACGAGCATACGCTTGCTCGCCTCGCTGAAGGTTGATGGTTTTAGCTGCAAGGTCACCGACACCGACACCGGGGCATCAGACACGCTCGGTTTTTCCAAGATTTCAGATTGGAACATTTGGCAGGCAAGCACGGGTGTCGTTCAGTTGGACACAACGTTCACACTTTTGGTAGATGCGACGAACTTGGGCAAGTTGGACAACATGATGCTCGTGGTGAAATATGCTTTTTAATGGCTGGATGCGGCACTAGTATGACATCCTGGTACAACCCACTACCAATTGTCTACTGATTTATATGCATTGATAACAGCCAGTTCGCCTTCTTTGCCAGGCAAAGCATTCCCATGTTCCATGCCCAAAATCCCCGCGTACCCCTTGCCATGTATGTGCTTGAAAATGTTCTTGTAATTAATTTCCCCCGTAGTCGGCTCGTTCCTCCCAGGGTTGTCGCCGATTTGAAAATAGGCCGTTTCATCCCAGGCCAGATCAATGTTGGGGATCAGGGTGCCGATCTGGATCTGGGCGTGGTAAATGTCGTACAGGATCTTGCAGGATGGGCTGTCCACGGCTTTGCAAATAGCGTATGCTTGCGGAACGTCGGTCAGGAAAAGTCCGGGATGGTCGCGGAAATTGAGCGGCTCCAGCACCATGATAAGCCCATGCGGTTCAAGGATTTCGGCGCCGCGTTTGAGGGATTCCACTAT
>JANMME010000709.1:0-11670 GCA_031373015.1 Saprospiraceae bacterium | reverse complement strand
GGCCACGAATTACACGAATTTTCACGAATCGGGTGTTGCTTTTGTAAGATTAGTGAAAGCTGGTGTCGTTAGTGGATAAAAATGAGTGGTTGCAAGCAGGTGTAAAAGTCCAAACTCCCTGCTACTTTTGCACATTGTTTTTTACACGTTGGGGTACGCCCACACACAAATCTCCCATTCCGATGTTTCGATTATTCTTCACACTCCTTTCTACCTTCTTGTTTTTCAATGGTTTGAATGCCCAAAGTGATACGGCCCCCACCGCTCGCCTCACGACGCAGCAGCTCAGCCCCGCAGATGCCAAGCTCCAAAAAGAAACCAAAGAAGTGGATGGTTTCGCCCGAGCGCTTGCCTCGCTAAAAACTGTTTTTGCAGAAAAAGATGCCAGCCGAACCGTGGTTTATGAAGCCTACATCCTCCGGGCCATGCGCAACGAAATAGACCAAATGATGGCCAATGCGGAATCAGTTTCTGACCCAGCAGCCAAAATCCGTTTTGAAAAAACGACCCATATCCTCGGTTCATTTGAGGGACACGCCTTTGATCCGGCCCAACCCGAAATTGCTGTCGGCGACTTTGCTAAATTGGACGCGTTCCTGGAGGTCATGCAGGAAGCGTTGGCAGAGTTGAAAAAAGCGAAGGAATAATTACAAATCGAAGCCTATATTTTCAAGTAAGCTTGCAAAAAGATATCCAATGCTGACACAAGATTTGATTTCAAAAGAAGCCGTATTGACTGCGCTTCGCGATATGCCCGAGCGCATTTCGGTGGAAGAACTTTTTGACAAAATCATCTACCTTTATAAGATTGAGACCGGTCTTGCGCAATCGGCGAGAAGGGAAGGGATTTCCTTTGAGGAACTTCAACAAAAAAGGAAGTCATGGCGCAAACGCGGATAATTTTCACGCCTAAACTTTGGCAGTTGGTGAACTATCAAACCCTAAAATTGTCAATCCAATACCTTCAGTAACATCTCCGCCACCAATTTATTCCCCTTGTCATTGAGGTGAACCCCGTCGGTAGTAAGTATCCCGCTTTCGAGGTTTTCAGGGTTGTTTTTTGCGGAATTGTCGAGAAACGCCTGGCGCAAATCGCAGAGGGGGATGTCTTTTTCTGCCGCTACCGTTCGGATGATTTGGGAAAACCTATCCAATTCGCTATCCAATTGATTTTCGTCCGGATGGCGTTCGCCGATGCAAGCCGGAGTGCAAGCAATGACCCGAATGCCTTTTTTCTGGAATTTTTGAATGAGCGCGACATAGAATTTCTGGAACTTGTCCGCGTCGGTGCCCGTGCCAAACAACTGCTTGTGCCACACGTCGTTCACCCCCACATACAGCACGACTACATTGGGTTTCAATGCTAGCACATCGTCTTCCAAGCGAAGGTAGAGATCGTAAACCTTGTTACCACCAATACCTGCACCAAGAAGCTCGTAGCGCTTGGCTTTGCCCTCTACTGTAATGGAGTCGCGTATTTGCGCGATATACCCACCTGGCTGTACGCCATCTTCGGTGATGCTATCCCCAAAAAACACTACCCGGGTGCGTTTTTTGGAGGATTGGAAAGAAAAAAGGAAACAGGCCATGAGGGGTAGAACGAGGAGAAAATGTTTGAATGACATAACAGGTTTTCGATCTCAAATTTCGGCAAAGAAATAAAACGCATTACCTTAGAGGCAAATTTTCATATTGTCATGCAAGAAGTCCTGGTAAAAAAACTGACTTACAAAGAGTTCCGTGCCCTCGAATTCGATGACAACGACTTTTCCCGCTACGAACTCATCAACGGTGAAATCGTGAAGAAATCTTCTCCTTCCCTCCAACACCAGCGCATATCGCGCAAACTTGTTGTCGCTATCGACAATTACTTGACTACGAACCCTATCGGCGAAGTTTTTGCCGCTCCGCTTGATGTGGTGCTCGAAGAACATGAGGCCCCGCAACCCGACATTTTCTTTGTATCGAAAGACCGCGATTTTGTGCTCAACGAAGCGGAGGGCGTGGTCATCGGAACACCCGACCTGATTGTAGAAATAATCTCCCCTACTTCTGTAAGGCGCGACCGTTACGACAAAAAAGAACTCTACGAAAGGTATGGGGTGCGTGAATACTGGTTGGTGGACCCCCAAAACCGCAGTATCGAAGTATTTGCGTTCATCAACAACCGATACCAACTCCACTCTTTTGCTGATGCCGAAGGCAAGGCCATTTCCGCAGTGCTTCCAGGTTTTGAAGTAGAAGTATTGGTGTTAATTCCTAAAAATTTTTAAAAAACCGCAGACCTATAAGCCGGATTCTGTATTCTTTGATCCTTTACAGGATGACAAAGAACCTCTGCCATTTATCTGGTCCCGACGCAAGTCGGGATCTGCGCTGCCTACCCCCTTTGCTCCCGACCGAAGTCGAGACTACGCGAGCCGCGCATTTACCCGCCATAGCACTTCGTGCTCCGGCGAGTAAACAAAGTGTACATGGCATTTCAACCCGCAAGGTTTATCCCTCCCGACTGTTGCCAGCCGGAATCGTGCGCTCTTACCGCACGTTTTCACCTTTACCCGCCATAGCACGAAGTGCGAAGGCGGGTTTACCCCACCAACGAACTTGTCGAAGGCGGGTTTACCCAACCAACGAACTTGTCGAAGGCGGGTTTACCCCACCAACGACCAGCCGGCAGCCGTAGCTTCGGCGGGTAAACCCACCAAAACTTTGGCAACGACGGGAAGTTATTTTCTGCGACACTTTCTATGCCTCGCCGACTTCTCGGCGCGACTCCGCCGGTTAGGCGGTGCGGTGCTCTGTGTTGTCCGGACTTTCCTCCCCGAAAGGCGGCAGAGCGGTCTGCGGTTTTTTATTTTTTTGTGGCCCAACCCATTATTGTTGATGCCCGAAGCCAAATCGCCTAGCCAAATTTCAGTATTGGCTTAAACTTTGTTTAGGTACTTTTGCCCGCCCTTTTGCGGATAATCTAAGGCCTCAAACAACACCCTCCTCCGCCTCTTCCTTCGTAAAGAATACGGCAGAGATAAAGGTTACGGCGGGTAAAAAGTCCATCTAATCGAAACCTATGTTTAAACGTGTGATCTTGTATGTGGTTGTGATGCTCATTCTTCTCGCGCTGGCAGTCAGCGCGGGCCAGTGGGACAAAAGTACGGCGTTGCTGCAACAACACGCCACCGAAATATCATCTTGGCTCTCAAAGCAGGAAGCCGAAGTAAAAAACAGTGTCGGTTTTGCCCGCCAAAGCCTTGGTGTAGGCGGGGGGAGTGGCACCCTTCTCGTACATCGGGCAGATTCGCTACTGTCGTGGTCGAATACAAACGTGATTCCTGCCCGCAGCGATCTGAAAATTTTGTCCGAAAAAACGGGGCGTTCCTTGCTCCGGCTGCCACAAGGCTGGTTTTTGGCCAATGTAGAAAAATCTGGAGGCGACGCTCACACCTCACTTATCCCCATCCAATACGAACTTAATTTCAACGAACTAAACAAAAAAAGTGCCTTCCCTGCCGATCCAAATATTTCCTCCAATGTCCAAGTTTACGATTCAAAAACCGACTATCCTGTAAAAGTGGGTGGCCAGGAAATCTGTTGGCTCCAAGCCTCCTTTCCTGTCCAATCCGCTTGGCTACAATGGCTCAAATTGGGAGCATGGGTGCTCTTTTTTAGTGTGTTTTTCAGCCTTTTGGCCCACTTGGCCCGCAAATTAAATACACGTTTAGGCCCTATGGCTGGTTCAGGGCTGGTGGCGGTTGTTTCCACAGGGTTACTTTGGCTCAATATTAAAACAGTTTTCACCACCAAACAGTTCGGCGAACTCCCACTCTTTGCAGAAAGTTTTCATGGCGCTTCGCTCATTGGCAATTCGGTAGGAGATTGGCTCATTCACGCTGCGCTCACCGTGTTTGTGATGGGCTTTTTTCATAGCAGCCGGACGACTGACAGGGTGTATCCTCCCCTTCCCGTGGGCACTGGAACAAAATTCGGATTGGCTGTTTTTTCCTACCTCCTAGCCATGCTTTCCATCCTCATTGGTGCAGAAGCCATGCGGCAGTTGGTATTCCATAGCCTTACGGGGTTTGACTGGGATCATGTGCTCAACCTAGGCGGCTTGGGATTCCTTGCTTTGGCAGGGGCAGTGGCATTTATGGTTGGGCTGTTCTTGTTCAGCCACCGTTTGATACTGGGCACTCAGCGGCTCCAACTTTCTCAAAATAAACGCTTTGTATCTATCGCCCTGAGCGCAGTATTGTTCGCCTTGCTATGTTATTTGATTGCGCCACCCGAATTGAATATATTGTGGGGAGTAGTTTTTGGCTTGCTATATGTGCTCGCGCTCGATTCATTTGTACACTGGAAAGGAGCAGGATTTGGCTGGGTAATATGCTGGCTTGTGTTGTTCTCGCTGTTCGCTTCCACCCAATTATACCGTTTCAACAGATTGCGCGATAAAGCCTTAAGGCTCGAATATGCGCAGGCTTTGGCTGCCGACCGCGATACCTTGCTTGCTGAAGCGCTGCTGAAAAAAGTATTTGCCGAAATTCAAAGCGACTCTGCGAACATTGGCCGGATGCTAAAACCCTACCCGTTTAAAGCAAGGGCTGACGAAATGCGCCTCTATCTTAACAGGATAGTTTTTAAGGAAAACTATCTGTTCCAGCATTACCGCATCGGGGTGTTTGCTTTTGACAAGGAGGACCAACCTATATTATTGGGCCAAAATCTTGGCTACGAACAAGTGGTGCTTGGCAATTGGGCTACAGCCAAGCCTCTCAATGATGCAAACAATATCCGTTGCACCAACAGTGCTGACGGCACATTCCGCTACCTCATGCACCTGTCGGTCAACCGCATGGGCGATGCATCACAACCCGCTACCCTTTATTTGTTTTTTGACCTTAGCCAACCAGCTCCTTCGCGCACTTTTTCACAGTTGTTTTTCAACAGCCCATTCAAAAATCTGAAACAACTCCCCCACTTTGATTTTTCTATTTCAAAAAACGGGCTGCTTACGGTAGACCAAGGACTAGCAAACATGACGGTGCTTGGCTCGAAACTGGCCAACGGCGCCTCTGCTGAATTCAAGACGCACAACCGAACCGATGCAGTGGCAAAAAGTATTGATGGCCAAACGGTTGCAGCCGTCGGGCATACCGCGGGCGGGTGGCTTAAACAGGTCTATTTATTCTCCATTATCTTTACCCTTGCGGCATTGTGCCTGCTGGCGCTGGCGCTTGCCAACGCATGGCTGGGCTTTTTGCCGAAGGAATACGGCTTCCGGATTTCAGCAAGTGGCTCTTTGGCACGTCGCATACATTTTTGGAATGTGAGCCTGCTGGCCGTGTCATTCTTAGTGGTGGGCTACCTGACTTATCAGCACTTCACACGCTCGGCCAGCGATACCGAACATAGCGATTTCAATTACCGGGCAACGGCTTTATTGACCAATTTGAAAGCTCAGGCCCTCAATGCTTCTATTACAGACGATAGCCTGCGCCAAGGTCTGCCCCAATCACTATCTACCATGACCACTAGCCTTGGCATGGATGCACATTTTTTTGATCCTGCCGGAAACATGGTTTTCACCACGCAACAGGAATTGGTGCAATTGGGCGTTTTGCCATCCAAAATGAATCCTGCCGCGCTCGCCTTTTTGAAAACAAATCCCCAATCAGAACGGGTAGAAGCGGAGCAATCTGCCGGACTTCCATATTCTACCCAATACCGCTCGCTACAAAACGGTCAGGGGCAAATTTTGGGATTTCTTGCCGTGCCGTATCACGAGGGCAAAGGAAATGCTGGTGCAGAAGTGTCGGATTTTATCGGGATGCTGGCGAGTCTTTATGTGTTTTTGCTATTAATTGCTTTTGGGGTCACCTACTTGCTGGCGCGTTCGATCACCCGCCCAGTGAGCCTTCTTTCTGAAAAAGTGCAGGAACTTCGCCTTGAAGACAAGAACGAGCCGCTGGCTTATGCCGGCGATTCTGAGGACGAAATCAGCCAACTCATTGGGCAGTACAACCGCATGGTGGGCAAACTTGAATCCTCAAAAGTCCAACTGGTGAAACTGGAACGCGAGGGCGCCTGGCGCGAAATGGCGCGACAAGTGGCGCACGACATCAAGAATCCACTGACCACGATGAAACTCTCCATGCAACAGCTGGAGCGGCTCTCGGGCAGTCCGGAACAAGCTGCTGCCTACCTGCGCAAGGCCATCACGCGGCTGATCGAGCAAATAGACTCCTTGGCACAAATCGCTTCCGAGTTTTCAATGTTCGCTAACCTCGATATCAAGTCTAAAAATGACGTAGTGATAAACGAAGTGGTCGAGAGCGTACACGACTTGTTCAGCGAACAAAAACAAGTGGAACTTTCCCTGATTTTGCCTGAGGAACGCTTCCACATCCTCGGCGACAAAAACCACCTGATCCGGGTATTCAACAACTTGGTTATCAATGCCATTCAGGCCATTCCTTCCGACCGACAAGGGAAAATAAAAGTCTCTTTGAGCCGTCAGGGGAATCTCTCCGTTATTCAGATCAGCGACAACGGCGGCGGCATCCCACCGGAGATCAGAGAGCGTGTTTTTGAGCCTAACTTTACGACCAAAACCTCTGGGAGCGGACTTGGGCTCGCCATTTGCAAGAAAATAATCGAAGCGCACGATGGCGATATCCGCTTTGAAACCCGCGACAACGAGGGCACTGATTTCTTTGTGGAGATTCCGATGGTGGCGGTGGGTTGAAAGTTGATGGGTTTTCATTTTCTTTGCCGTTCAAAATTTTTTCTTGAAAATGGGAAAAAAAACCGAACAAGGCCCTTGGACTTTTCTGAGTATTGCACTAATAGTAGCTGCAGTTCTTTATTTAATTGTATACAAGCACATAAATGTTAAAACAGATTGGGTTGAATTTGAGCATACCCAATCAGCCAACCAAATTGAGGATGAGTCAATTGATCCCAAAAATAAAACCCAAGCAGAAGTTTTTTCTTCTGAGGAAGTTGAGTTTTTTACGGGGGATTGGGACTTGACATATACCATTCTTGAATGCAATAATGTGAAAGAAAGTGAAAACCCGGCCATGAGGGTGGCCATGACATATAACGTAAGATTTGAGAAAAAAACAACGTCAATGTTTTTAGGTACGGGACCGTTGAGAACTTATTTTGTTGACGGAGTTTCACGTGAAAAGCATGGAACGATTACAGTAACTGTTACCAAACGGAGCGGCAACCTAATTTTTGAAACAAAAAGAATAAATGAAAAGACTGGAGAAGATGTTTTTGAATTTGAAAATATCGATTTTAGCGACACCCGACTAGAAGGCACTTATTCAAACAATTCTTGTTCTGGAGATGTCTCTCTGATAAAAAATGATTGATCCTGATACTCTCTAACCTCGGAGGTTTTCAAAAACCTCCGAGGTTTCTCTCAATCTATCACTCCATAGAATGCAGTCCCAACACATTCCCTTCTGAATCAGTAAAAAAGGCCATGTAGCCCATCTCGGGCGCGATTTCGGTCTTGGGCAGCACGATGGAGCCACCCGCACCCGTTACGCGGTTCAGCACGGTGTTGAGGTCTTTGCCACCATTTAGGTAAGCCTTCGGTCCATTTGCTCCCGAGGGTTTGTAGCCTTCCCCGAAGCAGATGGCGCCTCCCACGCCGCCATTGTCACGGTCGTACAGAAGAATGCCCATTTTTAAGGGCCCCATGTCCATTTCGGGCATTTCATAATCGAAAATGGCTTGATAGAACGTTTTGGCGCGGGAGAAATCTGACACTGGGATTTCGAACCAGGAGATGGCGTCTTTAACTAATTCCATAGCTTAACTGTTTTTGTTAGTGAAAAAGATGTTTGGCAAAGGTCAGTTTTTGTTTTAAAATTACAAAACAAAAAGTTTTATTTTTGTCGAAAAATTCTTTTTCTACTTTTGCGCGATATAAGGTTTTAAGGTTCGTGGGTTCTATGGTTTAAGGGTTCTATTAGAAGCTGTCAAACCCCTGAACCACCTAACCTTCAAACCTCTGAACCCTCCAACCATAAATACAAATAAATGAATCGAGAAATCCACCAGTGGCACAGCCCACGCCTCAACAAGAACATGGAAATCGCGGTGTACGGCCATTTTGGCTTTGCGCTGTTGCTGCTGCCCACTGCCGCCGCAGATTATCTGGAATACGAGCGGTTTTTACTGTTAGACGTCTTGCAGCCACTTATCGAGGCTGGGAAGGTCAAAGTGTTCAGTATTAACAGTATCAATTCAGAGGCATGGCTGAACAATCGGATGCACCCACGCCATAAAGCGATCCGACACCAGCAGTTCAACGCTTATGTCGAAAACGAGGTGGTACCTTTTATTAAGACGCACTCGAGTGATGAAACACCCATCATCACCAGCGGCGCGTCACTGGGGGCCTTGCATTCCGCCAACATGTTTTTCCGCCGCCCCGACCTTTTTGCGGGCACCATCGCGATGTCGGGCGTGTACGACCTGACCACCTACACCAAGGGCTACTACGATGAGGACGTTTATTTCAATTCGCCTACGCACTACCTGCCCAACCTGACGGACGAGCACACGCTCAATCTGCTCCGCCAGAGCAACCACATTCACATCATGACGGGCTCTGGAAACTACGAAGACCCCGACGCTTCTCGCAACCTAGCAGGAATTCTGGCCAGCAAAGGCGTCGGTTGCGACCTCGATATTTGGGGGGGCGATATGACCCACGATTGGCCGACCTGGAGGGCCATGCTGCCGTACGTGATTGACCAGAAGTTTTAGAGGGGTGAGAGGGGCGAGAGGGGTGAGAGGCGTGAGAGGGTGAGAGATTCGAGCATTTTTCTATTCCAGCAGTCAATAGTCAACGGTCAACAGTCAACGGTCAACAGTCAACGGTCAACAGTCAACGGTCAACAGTCAATGGTCAACAGTCAACAAAAAATCACGCTGACAGGCGATCTTGGCAGCGGCAAAAGCACCGTGTCCAGGATTCTGTGCGAGCACACGGGCTTCGAGTATGTCAGCACGGGCAAGGTACAACGCCAACTGGCGCAAGAACTTGGCCTGGACACCCTCGAAATGAACCGTCGCGCCGATACAGATCCAAGTATTGACGAACGGATTGACGGGATCTTCGTCGCACTCGGGCATGACCCGAAAGGCTATGTGATCGACAGCCGAATGGCTTGGTTTTTCCTGCCCGACTCGTTTAAGGTTTACCTCAAGACGGATGTCCATGTAGCCGTACAGCGCATCCTGAACGATCCGGACCGGAATAGCGAACAGTACGTATCGGCAGAAGAGGCCGTGCAAAAAATACTCGCCCGGAAAGCCAGCGAAAACGCTCGTTTTTTGGACAAATACGGCGCGGATTGCTCCGACCTGAACAATTTCGATCTGGTGATTGAAACAGCCGAACGATCTCAATCAGTGGTGGCCGATCTGATTTTTGAGGGCTGGAAAGCGAAGAATAAGGGGGAGGCGTTTGCGCGTGTTTGGTGAGATAGATAGCCACGAATTGCACTAATTTTCACCAATCGATTTTAGTGGTAATTTGTGCAATTCGTGGCCTAAATTACCCCTTCGCAATTTTCCCGCATCTCACCACATCCCCTACCTTCACCCTCCACGCAAACAGCCCTGCCTGCGGCATCGCCCATGCCGGGATCTCCAGCGCATGGTTGCCTTTTTCCAGACTCAACGCATTGACCCAGAGCAGTTTCCCGGTAAGGTCAAAGACTTCGAGGCGAAGGTTTTCCGCTTGCAAAAGTTGAATGGGCAGGGTTGAGCCCGCTGTTGTTGGATTGGGTTGCGGAGCAAAGACCTGAATGGTTTCAGGGTTGCTGTTTTCAGAAAAAACGATTTTTAAGGGTCGGGAAATACCATACAAATCGTAGGCTTCCGGGCGAAGAGTCAGTTTTTCAGCCGTTTTGAAAACTTTGGAAAGTGGAATGTTGGCGCGGGCTTTTATTCGCAGGTGAAGCACTTCTGCATTCGACAAAATGTTGGTGGGTAAAGCCGAAGACCAACTCAAAGTAAGCCGCCCAGCTTGAGGTTGAGCCCAGTTATTTTGGTCAAAATCCGGCAAAGATGAAGACTCAATGGCTTCAATATCAATCATTTCAGGGTCAAAACCGAGGCTGAATTGCAGGCCTACCCAATCGGCGATTTCGGTAGCGCGAATGGGGATTTCATAGATTTCACCTGTTTTCAAATCCAGATCGGGAAGGGACAGAAAACTGGGGGCGCGGCTTTCGGCAGGCGGTGGCGTGTCGGCATTGGGAACGGCGGTGTTGTTTACGTCACCGACTTTGATGCCGATGAACGTAAACTGATTAGGAAAGCCCGGCCAATCTTGCAGCACAACATTCTCCGGGAAAACTGTTTGAAAAGGATTATGGTAATTGGGGAATTGAAAATCTTTGTCCGCAAAACGCCAGGAGGTATTATTGGGGAAAGAAGTATAAAGACCAAGAATGAGTCTCCGAATCTCGACAATATCAAAGGTGGTGACGCTTCCGCTTTTATTCGCATCGGCAGCAATCATTTTATACGGTGAGTTCAAGGGTTCTATGGCCAGGATGTGCTTGGACATCAGCACCAAATCGTATGTGGTTACTCCGTTTAGTGGGTTATCGTTTTTTGAGAGCGTTAATGCTATTGCCGAGTTCACTGGGATAAAATAAAACAACCCGCAATCATCCCCTATTGAATCAATCCGGGTAAAGGGCGGTGAAAGATCTGGGATAACTTCCAATTTATAGCGTATTTCTTCGACTCCGTCCAGTACATTGGTTTGGGCGCAGGCAACTATATTCTTGCTCCCGTCACAGCCATCAGATGGGCAGTAACCCATCCCATCCTGAATGATAACGTTGGTCGTACACTGGCTCACTAATCCTGCTTTATCCTTGACCCATACCTCTACTGCTTGTGTCCCCAACTCGCAACAATTAAATGTTATTAATCTTTGAGGATAACCTTGTGTATCTACGGGAAAGCCGATACCCGTCCCAGATTTTCGGACAGCCAATTCCAGCAAATTTGACGGGGTAATATTGTCATTTGCGTTTACGACAAAATTACTTGCCCACAAAGAAATATTGCCCGTTGGTAACTGGTTCACCGTTGGCATAATGGCACACTCCACCACCGGCGGCGCACAATCCTTCAGTTCCAACGCATATTCACAAAACCGCTCTACCCCACCCTGCTCAATGCACCATAGAATGCGGTGTTTCCCGAGGGGGAGTTTTGGCACGGAATAGTTCAGGTTTTCGATGCCCGTAATCCATTTTAGGTGTGCCACCACCGAGTCGGCAAAATGGGTTATTTCCAAGCCAAAACGGTATTTCATCGAGTCGGGCAAGCCTGTGCGGTGGTCGAATTCGATGGTATCGCCGAGGGCAAAGTTGGGGCTTAAAATATTGTTGTACAATACTTTACCTGAAGGAGGCAGGGAATTGCTGCGTATCACCGTCTCCGCAGTATCGTTGCCGTCGAGGTCGAGGAAAAGGGTGTATTCCACCGAAATGTTTTGCCCACCACAACTGTCGCGTGCCGCGGCGCTGAGGTCAATGTCGGCCTCTGGATGATCTGAAAGCACAAGACCGAAGTTCCAGGTGTAAAGAGGGGCTTTCCAATAAAGGGTGTCGTTGGCGGTGT
>JANMME010000701.1:0-3784 GCA_031373015.1 Saprospiraceae bacterium | reverse complement strand
ATTCAAAAAATCCGTGCAAATCCGTGTCTAATCTGTGTCATCCGTGTTCCATCCCAACCAGTTACAATCCAAAATCCTCAATTTTTCCCAGAAGCCACTCCATCAATTTGGAGCATATCCAGCATGATGCGCAAGCTCTCGTAAAGTTGAACGTCTTTTTGGCGCTCTTTGATCCAACTTTCGTTGCGGGCAATACGTGAGGTATCGCTCTGGATTTGCGGCAAGTCAGCGGCGAGATTTCCAATTTTGAAACTTTCGATGGGCTTGAAAATATTGTCGAACTGCTCTGCCTCTTGCTCTTGCTTTTTATTCCACTGGCGGTATTTCTCGGCTTGGAGTGGGTAAGTGCTGTCGTCTTTACGCTTGCGAAGACGAACGGCGTTATCGCTGACTTTCTGGAAGGTTGGGTCGGCCTTTACCCGCGCTTGGCTGTTGGATTTCAATTGATTGACATCGGTGATATGGTAAGCGCTTTGCTTAAAGGGTATTGGCTCAATGGTGGTAGAAGCAAGTGGATAGTCGTTGTCGCGTTCGCCATTTTCGAGCAAATTATAGAAATCGGGCAATACGATATCGGGGGTCACTCCATCAAGTTGTGTCGTTTTACCTGTAATGCGGTAGAATTTCTGGATCGTCATTTTCATCTCCCCCAAAGGCTTTACGCTGTCATCGGAAGCCGCATTGTCCAAGTCGAAGAAACGTTGCACGGTGCCCTTCCCGTAAGTGCTAGACGAACCTACGATGACGGCTCGACCGTAGTCCTGCATGGCCGCAGCGAGAATTTCGGAAGCAGAGGCACTAAAGCCGTTGACCATAACGATTAGAGGGCCGCCCCACTGGATACGGGCATCGTTGTCGCGCAGGATTTCGGCAGCCCGGCCACGGCTTTTCACTTGGACTATGGGGCCTTCTTCAATAAAAAGCCCGCTCATCGTCACCACGTCGCGGAGAGAGCCGCCGCCGTTGTTGCGCAGGTCTAGGATGATGCCTTTCACGGATTCTTTTTTCAGTTTCTCTACTTCAGCAGCCACGTCTTGCGCGCAGCTCGTGCGACCCGATTCAAAATCGGCGTAGAATTTTGGCAGGTAGATATACCCAATACGGTCTTTTTCTGCACCACTTTCGTTGAAAATCAATGACTTGGCAAAACTTTCATCCATCGTCACCACGTCGCGGGTAATGGTGATGACTTTCTCTGTGTCATCAGATTTGCGAATGGTGAGTGTGACTTTGGTATCCTTGGGGCCACGAATTTTAGCCACAACATCATCAATGTCCCAACCCATCACATCAACAGATTCGGCATCCGTTTCGCCTTGTGCCACTTTGAGTATCACATCTTTAGCCTGCAAAATCCCTTGCTTCCAGGCTGGGCCACCGATCACAATTTCCGTAACAGAAGTTTTTTCACCGTCGCTTTGAAGGCGGGCGCCAATACCTTCGAGTTTGCCCGACATTTGGATGTCAAAATTCTCCTTTTCGCGGGGAGAATAATAGCCCGTATGTGGGTCGAAGTAATTGGTGATGGCGTTGAGGTAAATTTCCAAACGGCGATTGCGATCGAGTTTTTGCAAGCGTTTGAACCACTTGTCGTAGGCCTCGAGCAACTTGCCGCGCTTTTCTTTTTCGATGGTGGCGAAATCTTTTTTCTCGCCTTTAAACTCGGGTTTTTCTTGCTTGTTTTGTTCTTCTGTGACGTCTCTAAGCACTTCGTATTTCAACCAGCGTTCCCAACGAGTGCGGAGCTCGGCATCGTCTTTAGCCCATTTGAGCTTTTCGCCATCGGCTTGGAGTTCGTCATTTTTTGAAAAATCAAGCGGAGATGCAAGGATTTCGCGATACCAGCCCTGTGTTTTGGCGAATGATGCCTCGATGAGCGTAACCGATCGGTTGAAGCATTCAAAAGTGCCCGCCTTGGCTTGGTCGTCCAGTTGGAGCTCGTACGGTTTCAGTTGCTCCACGTCTGATTGGGTCAAAAAGCGTTTGCCGTTGTCCAAGTCCTTGAGGTAGAGGGCAAATACGCTTTTTGAAAAAGTGTCGTCCATGTCCTTGGGCTGGAAATGGCCGCGCGTCAACACTTGTGAAATGGTGCTCATTAATGCCGCATCGCGCTCAGGCGAACTACCTGAACCGTTGTTGAAGGGGTTGTATTTGTGGAAAACGAGCACAATGCTCAGTATGCCAACTATCGAAAAAAGGGCGAGCGACGATTTGATTTTCATGTCGTAGAGGAATTTGTCAAGACTGAAAGAGCCTAAACTGCGAGGGAAAATTTGCATTGCCGAGTTATGTTTTTGTATGGACAAAAAAGTGGTATAATGGTTCATTTAGGGTTTGCCTTCCCAAAAAAAACTCAAACGCAAGAATTGAGCCTTATGTGTGGAAGATGTCATCTTTTTCTACAAAATGACAAAACTAAGATACTTATGGAATTGTAGCAGGTTTTTTTGGGGCCGTAGGGGAGAGCTCGGATGTTTTCGAAAACAGCCGAGATCTCAGATATTTGCTGCCAATAATTTCTCCAACCAATGCTCCCGAATACCAAAACCCTTCTTGAGTGCCTCGACTTGTAAAAGTGCTCCAGATCGCCGTTGACTTGATCGTCGCTTGTCCATGGTAGCCGTAATCATCACATTTTTGGCGGTGTGTTCCGTGGAGATAAATTCGAATACTTTGGTGTGGTAACCCTCCGACTCCAGCAGCAGTGCGCGAATGCCATCGGTCAGGATTTCAGCCTGCCGTTCTTCCAGAATGCCGTGTTGGAGCAGGGGCGTAAGTTCGTTATGCGCTTGCATTTCGCGTCGGATTTGTTTGTGGCAGCAAGGCGCAACTACGATGATCCGTGCTTTTTGTCGGATGCCCGCAGCCAGCGCAAGGTCAGTAGCCGTGTCGCAAGCGTGGAGCGCGATGAGCATGTCCAATCCCTCCGGGTGGTAGTCGGCAATGTCTTGCGCCACGAATTTCAAGTTTTGAAAACCAACTTCCTGGGCGGTTTTATTGCAAAAATCAACGAGTGCAGGGCGGAGTTCGATGCCGGTAATGTGCGGCGAAAGACGGAGGCGGTTGTCCAAAAAATCGTATAGCGCGAATGTCAGATAACCCTTACCCGAACCCATGTCGGCGATGTGCGCAGCGGTTGGGAGCGGGCTGTCGCCCAACAGGCTCTCGATGGTTTCGAGGTATTTGTTGATTTGCCGCCACTTGTCTTGATGGGCAGCCAATACTTCGCCTTTGGCGTTGGTGATGCCGAGCCGGTGAAGCCAAGGGGCGGCAGGGTCAAGCAGGCGGTTTTTGGGGCGATTATGAGCGGTGGGTATCTCTGTGGAAGCCTTTTGCGAAGGTTTTTTTTCTGAAAATTGGGCTTCGCCTTTTTGGTCAAATTGAAGGGAATAATCCCGATCCGGGGTCAAAAGGTCGGCATTCAAAAATGCGGTACCGAGCATTTTTTCCAATTGTGCAATGGCCTCGTTCAAATCAAAATTCTTGACCTCATCGCGGGTTTTGTACCGAAAATTGAAGGCAATATGAAGCCCTTTTTTTAACGCTACCGGGCGGAGGTACACGTTTTTCAAACTTTCCGGCGCAGTAGGGGAGGGCTTGCTCAAGGTGCATTTGAGCAGTTGGCCCGACTCGAAAGCAGTGCGGAAGGCGGTGAGGAATTGAGTGGTGGGTGGCATAGGATGGTCACAGAAAACATTAAGCCATCCCGAATTTTAGTGGAGCCCCGGCGGGGCTAAATCTTGGTAGAAAATAGATGGAAATACGGGTTGGCGTGCCGTAGGTA
>JANMME010000694.1:0-10513 GCA_031373015.1 Saprospiraceae bacterium | reverse complement strand
ATGCTTTATTTCCCAATTTGGCGAGATATGTATTTTCCGGAGTGGTTGCCATGGATCGGTGGAGGGCCCAACACTTTTTTCAGCCCGATTTTCAACGTGGCTGATGCCTCTATTACAACAGGCGTGTTGAGCATTTTGCTGTTTCAACGCAGGTTTTTCCGCGACGGCTTTGTGGAGCAAAAACCTGAACCGCATGCGGAGATTTTAGCAGAAATCGAACGCTTGCCAGAAAATGAACAAGAACAGGCGAGCGAAGAAATGGGTGCAGAAAGCAGCGAGCGGGCTATTGTTGAAGCCCCGGAAAGCCACGAAGATATCAAGCAGCCAACGGTAGATAATCCAGCTACATCCGAAAGCGAACTTGGAAGGCCGCTTTTGTAACTGTACCAAACGCCATAAAATTGGCAAATAAAAAACGCCGAGCAGTGTTCATCTCCGCTCGGCGTTTTTATTTTTTGTCACAACAATTCAATTTTTATCCGCCTCCAGCAAGGAGATGAAATCCGTAGTGTCTCCACTGCTTGGGGTAAATACAAAGTGGGTTTCCGTAAAAACAATAGGGCCCGTAACCGTTTTCATATCAGCGCCAGAAGTTACGGTGATCGTAAGTATGTCACCATTCCACGAATAAACGCCGTTCAAAGTGGATTTGGATATACTGGGCGGATTGGTCGTCAGAATGGTATTTGTCCAGTTGAAAGCCACTGTGTTGCTTGACGTGAATCCGACTTCAAGTTCCGTTTTAGAGACACTCGTGGGTATCAATACGTCATTCGTACCAATGAATGCCTTGGTAGCCTTCCAATTTCCGACGATGCGTTCTTGAGGTGTAGGGTCAGCGTCTTTTTTACAACTGAAAACCAATGCTACAAGGGCAATGGTGGCAAATAGCAGGATGCGTTTCATCAATGTATAAAGTTTTGACTAGTGAAAAAAATCAGAGCGAATATAGGTGCTAATAAAAGATCGGAACGATCAAATATGAATGGCACACAAATTTTATTGCCAAAAAATCATTTTGCGAGTTCCCGTTGTCGCAATGTCTCATACAACACAATCCCCGCTGCAACACTTACATTGTAAGAATCAAAGTCCGTGGCCTGCGGGATTTTCACCACCTTATCCGCCATTTTCAGCAGTTTTGGATGAACGCCCTCGCCTTCCGAACCCATCAGGATCGCCGTTGGCATCGCGAGGTCTGCCTTAAAAAGCGGAATGCTCCGTTCGCTCAAAGCCGTTGCAACTACTTGAACGCCACATTCCTGCAACCATTCCACGGTACTGAAAAGACTGCGCACCCGGCATACCCGTACGCGGGCCAGCGCACCTGCCGAGGCTTTCATGGCTTCTTCGTTGGCAAGCGCCGAGCCTGACTGTGGCACGATGACCGCGTGTGCCCCAGCGCATTCCGCCGAGCGGCAAATGGCACCAAAATTGCGCACATCCGACACGCCGTCCAACATCACGAGCAAGGGCGTTTGTCCCTGTTCGAACACCCACGGAAGAATGTCTTCCAAGTTTTGAAATTCGACCAATGCGAGATGCGCCACCACGCCCTGATGCTGCCCGCGCACCATTTTGTTCAGCTTTTCCCGCGGTACTACTTGGAGCGGGATGCCGTATTCCTTCGTCAAGTGCCGGATCTCTTTTTCCATTTCACCTCGCTCGCCTTGCTGGAAAAACACTTTTTCCACCGGCTTTCCAGCGCGGATAGCCTCGGTGACAGGATGGTGGCCGTAAATTAGATTGGTGTCTGACATTGTTGACTGTTGACCGTTGACTGTTGACTGTTGACCGTTGACTGTTGACCGTTGACTGTTGACCGTTGACTGTTGACCGTTGACTGTTGACCGTTGACTATTGACCGTTGACTATTGACCGTTGACTATTGACCATTGACTATTGACCATTGACTATTGACCGTTGACTATTGACCGTTGACTATTGACCGTTCTTCCCGCAAAATTAATTTTTCTAAACGGGCAATCTTTGAAAAAAGCGCCCCAACTTTGCTCAACAAAGTATTTTGCAATGGACGATTCTCAAAAACATCTCGAACATCTCGCCGAAATGCGCGCTTTAATGGAGCGCAGCACCCGATTCCTGAGCCTGAGCGGTCTTTCCGGCGTGTGGGCAGGCATCTGTGCGCTGGTAGGCGCTTTTTTTGTCCGCAACTATTTAGAGCCGCAAAACTTGGGCGAATACGATTCGGGCAATGTGTATTACGATCGTTCGGGCGATATTACCAACGCTGGTTTGGGTTATGAAACCACGCTCGTGCTGACCGCATTGGTGGTACTAACAGCAGCTTTGGCAGGCGGGTGGTTTTTCACGGCTCGAAAAGCCCGGTTGCGCGGTGAGCGTATTTTGGATGCCAGCTCGCGCCGACTTTTATGGGCTTTATTGCTGCCCTTAATGACAGGCGGTGTATTTTGCATCGCCTTGCTGTATTGGAACCTAATTGCTTTTTTGGCCCCTGCTACGCTGGTTTTTTATGGCCTTGCCTTGCTCAACGGCAGCAAATACACCTTGGGCGATGTAGGCTCGCTCGGTCTTTGCCAAATCGGTCTTGGCTTGGCCGGGATGTTTTTCCCTGGCCGTGGGCTTGAACTCTGGGCCATCGGTTTCGGCGTTTTGCACATCCTCTATGGCAGCTGGATGTATTACAAATATGATAAGGCATAGTAGTCAATGGTCAAAAGTCAATGGTCAAAAGTCAACGGTCAATGGTCAAAAGCCAAAAGTCAAAGGCCAACAGTCAAAGGCCAACAGTTATGAAAGATATTCTCACCCAACTCAATCCTGTTTTTGACCATCGCAACCGGTTGGGCATCATGTCCATCCTGGCGGTGAACGACTGGGTGGATTACGGCACGCTCAAAGAACTGCTCAACCTGACCGACGGCAACCTGGCCAGCCATATCAAGCCGCTCGAAGCCGCTGAATACGTGGAATACCGCAAACAATTCGTGGGTCGCCGACCACAGACAACTTATGCCGCCACGGCTGCAGGGAAGGCGGCTTTTAAGGCGCATTTGGATGCACTGGAGAGCTTGTTGAAAATGAATGAACTGAAATAAAAAAGCACCATGCGATTTCCAGCATCACTAAGGTATTTCCCTTGGAATTTTTCATTATCAACTTCCTTTTCTTTAGGAGAAGAATGGAGAGGCTAATGATGGATTTTAAGTATTTTTGTACAAAATTTTTCACCTATGACGGCACAAGCGCGTTCGATGCCACAGCCAGCGGCTACTCCCAACATCTCTTTGGAAGATTATTTTGCTTTTGAATTAAAAGCGGAGGGTAAGCACGAATTTATTGATGGCAAAATTGTGGCGATGGCGTACACGTCCGAGCCTCATGGCAAAATTGCCAGTAACCTGAACCGTCTACTGGGGAACTGCTTGCTCGAAAAAGTCTGCGATGTGTATGTTGGCGATCGTATGCTTTTCGTCAAAGACTGCAATCAGGTTTTTTACCCTGACCTGCTCATAGTGTGCGGAAAGCACAAATTCCATCAAGCCGGCCCAAAAATGAAGGCCACGCTCAACCCTTCTGTTGTGATCGAAATCCTTTCCGATTCAACGGAGCTAAATGACAAGACGAACAAAACCAGGTGCTATAAAAAGATCCCCGGTTTACAACAGATCGTATTCGTATCCCAAAAAGAACAACACCTTCGCATCCTCGAAAACGAAGCGGGCAAATGGGTTGACACAGAATTTTACGAGCCGGAAGATGTACCGCGCATCGGTGAATGTGATATTCCGCTCCATGAAATTTACCGGAGGGTAACGTTTGAAACATCTGAAGGATAAAACTGCTACTGCCGCCTTTGCCTCTGCCCTCGTCAAGACTACTGTAGATAAAAAGGCTGTGGCGGGTAAAACTGCTATTACTTCCTGCTCACCCCCTCCAAAAACGGCACAAACCGAAAATCATCCAGCCGCTCTTCCTGAAACTCGGTGGCAGACAGGCGTTTGATTTTCAACATCTTCTGCACGGTTTCTCCTACTGGAATCACCAATATTCCACCCACAGCAAGTTGTTCCTTCAAAGGCTCAGGCACCACCGGAGCGCCGGCTGTCACGATAATTTTGTCGAACGGGGCTTTCTCTGCCAAGCCTTTTGAGCCGTCGCGGAAAAAACACTTCACAATGTTGAAACCCAATTCATCCAAGAGTTTTTTGGTGGTGAAATATAATTGCTCCTGCCGTTCCACCGTGAAAACTTTTGCGCCCAAGGCAGCTAAAATTGCGGCTTGATACCCAGAGCCAGTGCCAATTTCCAATACCCGATCGCCGTTTTTTATGTCCAACAACACAGTTTGGTATGCCACCGTGAATGGCTGGGAAATGGTCTGTTCGCAGCCGATCGGGAAAGGCTTGTCTTCATAGGCGTGTTCCTCGAAGGCATTGTCCAGAAAAAAATGGCGTGGCACAGCAGCCATGGCGGCCAGTACGGCTTCGTCGGAGATGCCACGGCGGCGGAGTGCATCCACCATGCGTTTGCGCATTCCTTTGTGTCGGTAGTTGTCGGTCAAGTTTTGTTGATTTGTTTATGTGGTGATTTGGTGATTTGGAGCCCGAAGAAAAGATTTGCTTTAAATCACCGCAAAACTACCTGCCTTTTCAAATACTTTTGCCCGCGAAGTCAAATCCCCAAATCCCCAGTTCAACAAATCCACAACAACATGGCAATTCCAATCAAATTCGGCACAGACGGCTGGCGAGCCATCATCGCCGACGATTACACCGTGGACAATGTAATGCGCGTGGCCGAGGCTACCGCCATTTTCATGAAAAAACACAAAATGAAACGCGCGGTCATCGGGCACGACTGTCGCTTTGGAGGACTGCTCTTTGTCAGCACCACGGCGCGGGTGTTGGGGGCTTATGGCATTCAGTGCCATATTGCCAGCCTTGGTTTCGTCAGCACACCCATGGTGTCCCTTGGCGTAGTGAAACTCAAAGCCAACCTCGGCATTGTCATCACAGCAAGTCACAACCCACCCTCTTACAACGGTTACAAACTAAAATCGAGCTATGGAGGCCCTTCGATCCCTTCGGATATAGCGGAGTTGGAAACTTACATCCCAGAGGCTTGTTCCTTGAAAGAACTCCCTTCGCTCGCTGATTTGAGGCAAAAGAACTTACTTAAAGAAGCCGACCTGGAAGGGATGTATTTAAAACATGCCAGGAAAAATTTTGACCTGAAACTCATCAAATCCGGCGCAGGCAAGATCGCCTACGACGCGATGTACGGCGCTGGCCAAAATGTTGTAAAAAAATTGCTCCCACGTTCCATTTTCTTGCACTGCGACAATAACCCCGGGATGCACGGCCAGGCCCCGGAACCGATCCACCGCAATCTTTCGCTGCTCAGCGAGACCATCAAAAAGAATCCGAAAATCACCGCCGGACTTGCCACCGACGGCGATGCCGACCGCATCGGCCTCTACGACGAGGATGGAAGTTTTGTGGACAGCCACCACATCCTGCTGCTCCTGTTGTTGTACCTCCACAAGTACAAAGGCCTGAGCGGCAAAGTTGTGTTCACGTTCTCCGTGACTGACAAATTGAAAAAAATGGCCGAGAAATATGGCCTGCCTTACGAAATCACCAAAGTTGGATTCAAATACATCGCCGAAATCATGACGCAGGAAGACGTGCTGGTGGGCGGCGAAGAATCAGGTGGTTTGGCCGTCAAAGGCCATATTCCAGAGCGGGACGGCGTTTGGATTGGCTTGATGGTATTTGAGTTTATGGCCCGCAGCGGCAAAACCTTGAAAGGGCTTGTACAGGAAGTGTACAACGAAGTGGGCGCCTTCGCCTTTGAACGCGACGACTTGCACATTACCGAAGCCCAAAAGCAGAACGTCATTAAAATGTGCAAAGACCGCGCGTACTCCGCCTTTGGTTCGTACAAAATCAAGAGTATAGAAGACCTCGACGGCTGGAAATTTGTGTTCGGCGACGAAAAATGGGTGATGATCCGCGCTTCGGGTACTGAGCCTGTGCTGAGGGTGTATGCCCAAGGCCCGAATCTGGCTGAATGCCGCGTAATGTTGGATGCAACGAAGGCCACTATTCTTTGACTTTTTATGGAACACCGAATTTATTGAACGCCGAATTTACCGACACCACCGACACCACCGAATTTTATTTTTGCGCTGCTTAAAATTTCAAACGCAGGGCTTAAACAAGATAAATTCGGTGGTGTCGGTGGTGTCGGTAAATTCGGCGTTCAATAAGTTCGGCGTTCAAAACACTCACATCAAAATATGAAAATTGCAATAGGCTGTGACCACGCGGGTTTCCCGTACAAAGAGGGCATCATTGCTATGCTCCAATCACAAGGGCACATGGTGCTCGATTTTGGCACCCACTCGCTCGATTCGGTGGATTACCCTGACTTTGCCCACCCCGTGGCCGAGGCCGTGGAAAGTGGCCGCGCCGAGCGCGGCGTACTCCTTTGTGGCAGTGCCAATGGTGTGGCGATGACGGCCAACAAGCACCAACAAATCCGCTGCGCTATCTGCTGGACGGAAGAACTGGCCGCCCTTGCCCGCCAACACAACGACGCGAACATCATCGCCCTGCCAGCCCGTTTTGTGCCGGAAATACTGGCGCAAGCCATGGTGCGCATTTTCCTAGCCACCGATTTTGAAGGGGGAAGGCACGGCACCCGGGTGGGGAAGATTGCGTGTGGGTAAGGAGAGGGGTTGCTAATCGTCGTAATGACCAAAGCACTTGAAGACTACGACGATGTCGTTTTCCACTTTGTAAACCAGACGGTGTTCTTTTGTAATCCTGCGGCTCCAAAGACCTCGAAAAGTACCTTTGAGCGGCTCAGGCTTTCCCAAGCCTTTGAAAGGGTCGCGTGAAATGTCTTTGAGCAAGGCATTTATTTTGTCCACGACGTCATCGTCAAGTTGCCGCCAAGCAATATACTCCTCGAAAGCATCATTGGTAAACTGGAAACTTCGAGCCATGACTTAATTTCCGGTAAATTTTTCAAGTTCCTCTATGGAGCCAAAAGTCACCACCTCTCCTCGCTCATATTGAGCGATAGATTTTTGCAATTTGGCAAGGTATTCTTCTGGTGTTTCTTGAGATGGGCGAGTCTTTGGTCGCCGCAGTTTAATTACCACCTCAGCCCCTTCACCTCCACTTTTAAGAAGGTCTTTGATTTTCTCGATGAGTGCAGGAGTAAGGTCTTGGATAGGAATGGTGAACGACGCCTGGAGCATTTTTCAAAAATTTTTACAAAGGTACAAAACAGCCTCAGTAGATTTTAGAAAACCTACTGAGGCCATTTTGAATTTAGTCTTGATTCCTTCAATAGCGGGTAATTTTCCCCGCCACCATTTGCCCTACCACGCGCAAACGCCAAATTCCGAGACTTCCGTCTGCAAGCACCGAACCCGGGATTTCCCAACGAGAAACACCTGAAGGTAGATTTTTTTCTTCCGAAAAAACAATGCGTCCGGTCAAGTCAACCACTTCCAGCACAGCACTTTCGGTACTTTCTAATTCAATTTCTAAAAAAGTTTGCTCCCCAAAAGGATTCGGGCTAGGCGGCTGAACCCGCAAGCCTTTGAGTTCAGGCGAATTCGTAGGCACAAAACCCGAGTAGGCCGCGCCGACTTTGTAATATCCCTGGCAATACTCGCCGATTGCAAATGTTTGCGCGTTCGGGTCGCTGGTTACAACCTTCAAAATATCTTTCAAATCAACATTCTGCAAAGGCGAAAGATGTATAAAAAAAAGCGGTTGCCCGGCAAGAATGTTTTGGCCTGAAGAAGTTGATGAGAGGATAGATATTCGCAGGCTCCCTTCTTGGTTGTAGAAACCATATCCTTGACCTTGATTTGCAATGAAAATCTCACCTGAAGATAGCGATTCAAATTGGGCTAATGCGGGGTCGAGGAAAAAATGAAATTGCAGCCCCCCGAACAAAAAATCCTTGTCCAAACTAACCGGCACAGATACAGAGCTGCCTGCCAAAACGGGGCCTTCGGGCAGCAACAAAGTGAGCGAATCTGTAATAATGGGATGAACAAAAGGCTTGCCATTCAATCCGGCATCTCCATCTACATCGCCGATTTTTATCCCGAATACTTTTGCGGTATCACCATCCAAGGCAGACAAATCCGCTAAGCTAATGTCGGGAGGACACGGGGCCTGAAATGGGTTGCTGGGATTTGGAAACTCACAATAATCGCTGATAAAGTGCCATGCTGTGTTGTTGGGGAATTCTTTATAAATGCCGAATATCAACTTCCGAGATTCAATAACATCTAAGGTTGAAATAGACAAGGACTTATTCACGTCGGCAGCGACCATTGAGTACGGCGAAGGCAAAGGGATAAGTCCTAAAACATGATTTGCGACCATACAAATATCAACGATGTTTACGCCATTTAGGTGGTTAGTGTCGGGCAACGATGCACTATAGCTAAATCTCGTATCGGGGGGGTAATTACTTGGCACTACAGCCACATCCGCGCAGTGTCGGCTCGTATCCAATAAAAATGAAAAGCCCAACCCGCTGGTGGGCTGGAACGTGAGCGTTGCGCCCTTGATCGGGCGGGCGTCTTTCCAAAGTTCGGCGCAAAGTTGGAAGTGGATGGTGTCTTGTGCGAGCGTTACATTAGCAAGCGATAAAAACAAAAAGGCGAGGAACAAACTTTTCATAGGACGAGATTTTAAAAGGAAGAAAAGCCGCAATATGCGGGGGATAATCGTCCACAAACTTCGCTAAGAAATTAGGAGAAATAAGTGTGAAAAGGCCTCTTTGACTAAATTAGTCAAAAACAGTATGCAAATAAGCGCAACAAATCTGCTGACAGAACGGGAATGGCAAAGGATTGACGATTTTGGATTTACGAATTACGATTATTGAGATTGTTGGTCAGGGCAGGGCCCCAAAATCGTAATTCGTAAATGCTTACGCTTCATTATTCCGAATCAACGCTTCCTCTTCCCGCTTAGGGCGTTTCCTGAAAAACTTGGGCGCTACAACGAGTAGCCCAAAAGATTCCCCATCTTCTTTATCCCGCTTGGAGTGGTGCGTGCCATGCGCCCTTAAAATGGCGCGGCTGTACTTGCTGTCCAACTGCTTGAACCACGAGAATCGCCGGTGGATGTACACGTCGTGGATGAGAAAATAAGTGAGCCCATAAAGTGAAATGCCAACACCAATAAAGAGCACCCAGAAATTGGGCGTGAGCCCACCGATCATGTAACAAATCATGCTGGGAATGGCAAAAACAAGGAAAAAGCGGTCGTTTTTTTCAAAAAAGCCTTCTTTTTCGTGTTTTGGCAGGTGGTGGTCTTCGTGCCAATTCCAGAGAAAACCGTGCATCACGAACTTGTGCGTGAACCAAGCCATGAATTCCATACCGACGTAAGCGGCCAAGGTGATGAGGGTATAAAACAACCAGGTAGGCATAGTAGAAAAAGTAGCAAGCTTTCGAGTAACAAGTTTCAAAGGGTGGTGTTAAGCCCAAAAACAGAACATTGGAAGATTTGTTCTTTGAGCAGTGCTCAAAGCCTATTTTTGCCCAACTAAAATCAACTTTTTCCCATGCTCAAACATTACCTCCTCTCGTCATTGCTGCTGGCAATCTCTTTTCAACTTTCCGCCCAAGACGAACATTCCTTTCAATGGCGTTACGAATCCAAGTCTGGCGCGCCCATGTTTCAATTGGATGTACTGCCGCTGGCTGACCGGGGTTATGTTTGTTCAGGGCTGATAGAAAGCCCTGTCGGCAGCAACTTTTTTTACCCCAGCCTCTACCGGATAGATTGCCAAGGAAAGGTGTTGTGGGCGAAAATGTTCAACCAAGCCACGGAAACCCCCAATAATGTGAGTGGCCGGGTGCTTAAAATTTCAGAAACCGATTTTGTGCTGGTGAGCACCGTCGGTTTTTATTTCACCAGCCCCCGCAACGACATCTTTTTGGCCCGCGTAAATGGCGATGGCAACACCGTGTGGACACGACGCATCGGCGGCGGCACCAACAACCAGGACGTTGCCCACGCAGCTATTATGGCCTCCGATGGCAACATCGTAATCGCCGGTCAAACAGGCTCCTGGGGCACCGACGCTGGCACGAACAACAACTACACCGACCAGTATTTTATGAAAGTAAGCCCGGCGGGCAACATCCTCTGGACGCGCACCGTGGGCAACCCACAGGCCGTGGACCGCGCATACGACATCATCGAACTGCCCGATCAAAGTCTCGTGGCCGCGGGGTCTTATCTCCACAAAGGCACCTTCTATGCCAACCTCTTGAAAATGGACAAAAACGGCACCGTGCTTTGGCATAAGGTTTTTGGCGAAGGCACTGCCCCGCAAGCCAATCACGCTTATGGGGTGCTGCCCACTTCTGACGGCGGGCTGCTGGTGACCGGCTCTTCCACCAATTTGCAGGCAAACTTTCAGGGCTACGATGACTTCCTCATCATCAAAACGGATGCAAATGGCGTCGTTCAATGGT
>JANMME010000688.1:0-13779 GCA_031373015.1 Saprospiraceae bacterium | reverse complement strand
CGATAGATTTCCAGGGTGTTCATACGGATATCGTCAGTTCGGCGGATTTTTTCGTCCAAGTTTCGATAGCCGAAACGCCGCGCGGATTCGTATTTCTGCAAGGCATCCCAATATTTTCCGGCGAAATACAGCGTGTCGCCTTCGAGTACATAGTCTTTGATGCCCTTCATGTGAAAAGCAGAATCCCGGAGCGTTTCCAGTGGTCGGCGGTCGTACAAAGTGGCCTTGTAGAGATGGTTGTCCAACACCTGCTCGTAGGCATCCACGGCTTCGTCGTATTGCTGGTTGGTTAATTTGTCATTGGCTTGGTTCACAAGGCTTTCGCGCGAATTGCTCAGGCTGTAATACCCGATGCCCAGTGTCAGCAGTAACAACAATAGACTGGCAAAAGAGAGCAAACGAGCCCTTTTAGCATCCCGCTCAGCTTTTTCCTTGAATCGTCGCTCGCGCTCGGCGATTTTACGCTGCTCGGCGGCTTCTTGTTCAAGCCTGGCCGCCTCGCGCACCCGGAAACTCCGCGCCATCGGCTCCACCATCGCGTCGTGGCTGACCTCAAAGCTTTTGCCAAGGTGGGTAATCTCGGCCCGCACGAGCCGCGAATCGAGCAGTTTTTTTAGCAAGTCAGGCCCGATTTTCCACACTTCGCGCTCCACGCCCTCGGTGACGCCCACGCGCCTTCCGCCCACAATGAGGCCCCGCTCTATGAAGTCGCGGGCGAGGGTCTGCTCGCTGGTCGGGAGCTCTTCCAAAGTGTCTTCGTAGTAATTTTGGAGGATGTTCTGGATGCCTTCTGCGCCGCCGAACAGGCTTGTGTCCACTTTACCCGCCGAAGCAGTTTTGGCGGACCTGTCCGCCAAAACTGCGAAGGAGGGTACGCCCTCTTTCGCAGCTTCGGCGGAGTTTCTAATGATCTGCTTTTCAATGTGTTGGCAAATCAACTGCAACTGGAAAGACTCCACTTCGGCGTTGCGGTTTTCCAGGGCATCGAGCATTACGTCGAGTGCGGCGGGCTCGTAGCTGAAAGGTCTAGTTTCAAGTTCGCGGCCTGAAATGCCCGCCGGTTGCACAATCGCCTCGCGCGCAGCGGCGCGGTCAAGCGGGCGGAGCTCGAAGCGGTTCTGGAGGATGGCGGGGATATCGGCGCCGAGATCATGCAGGAAACTCATCCGGTCGGAACGGATGGCGAAAATGACTTTTATCGGCACGGGTATACGCCAGTCGGTAGGCACAGAACTTCCCGAAAGTTTGGAACTTTCGGGAAGTTGCGATAAGTTAAAATGCACCCCCTTACTTTCGTAAATCCGGCGCGGCAGACGGTTGGCCACGAGGTCCGCAATTTCACGGACGAATCGTTGACGCTCGGCTGCCGGATGCTCGAAAAATTCCTCGAACTGGTCAAAAATCAACACTGGTTCGGCAGCCTCCTCGTATCGCTCAAAGCGGCAGGCGCGTATGTATTCCCAAAGCGGCGCGTCTTCGGGGGAGAAACCCGTTTGGGCTTGCAAGTCTTCGGCATTCAAGAAGCCTTCGAGTGCTTTTTTCAGGGTTTCCGTGGGATTGATGGCCGTATTTTGAAACCTGACTTTGAGGGTTTGGAAACGGTCGTAATCGAGCAGTGGCACCAGGCCAGCGCTCAACAACGAACTTTTCCCTATCCCGGATTTGGCAAAAAGAACCACGAGGGTGTTGGCCAGCACCTGTGCGTGCAAGCGACGGATTTCTTCGTTGCGCCCGAAAAACAGGAACTGTTCGTCCTCCTCGAAGGCGCGGATACCGGGATAGCGACTTTTCGGGGTCATAAGAGCCTCCTTTTTAGTTGTTCAACAATCCGGTGAAAGGCTTCGTCGCGGTTGGCGCTGAGGCTGACGGGCAGACCGTCGTCGGGCAACGGCGTGATTTTTCGAAGATCGCGATCAGCGCGCCAGTCGCAGGGACGAATGACCATGGGCAGGAGGGCTTCGGGTCGGTTTTTCGCCCATTCGAGGGCATTGTCGAGCAGGTTTTCGTCGGCAAAAAAATCAGGGCTGACGAGTACCAGCACGGCATCGGCCACTGCGATTTTGGCTTTCATGGTCTCGTCAACGTTTTCTCCGGGAAGGATTCGGCCTTCGTGGAAAAGGCTTATTTCGCCATTTTTCTCGCTTGGCAGCATGGCGCGTTCAAGCTCGGCGACAAAATCGTGGTCGGCTTCGGCAGCCAGAGCTAGAATTTGCTTGGTACGGGCAGCGCCACCTGGGTTGAGCCTTTGGAGGATTTCATCTGCAAAGTCCTCGATGCCTTCGTCAATAAAATGGAAGTTGAATTTTTCCTCGTAAAAAGCGCGGGTCGGGTTGCTGAGTGGGTAGTCGGGCATTTGGGGTGAAAAAGCCGTGTTCCCGCTCAGGCCAAGTCCGTCAATGAGCAGGCGCAGGTACCAGTTTTCAAGGTCAAAACCCAGGAAGATATAGGTGCGGAACGGGCTGAATTGCGCCAGCAATTCGGTGGGCACAGGCGGGTTTTTCTCCAACACTTTCCGAATAAATTCGACCTGGTCGGCTGGGGTGAGCACCAGAGATTCTTTGTCGTTCAGCGAACCTATCAGGTTGTAAACCAATGGTTTTTGCGAACTCACGAGGTTCATTTCCACCTCGAATGGGCGCGGGCGGCGGAAGTTGTAATGCTGCTGCGGCCAAGGTTCTTTTTCCTGTTGTTGTAGGGCTTTGAAGAGAAAATCGTCGGGGTTGGTGGTGACAAAAATCGAGGCGGGCAAACGGGCGATTTTTTCAAAAACAGCCGGTGCGGAAGGTGCTTCTGCACGGTAAAAATCTTCGACTTTATCCCATAAATCTACGAGCAAATTGGCATTGCCGCGCATAAAGCGCTGGGCGACGTAGGGGAGATCGAGGCATTCGACTTGCTCCAAAGCAACGCCTTCCGCAGCGAGCGAATCGGCGAGTTGGGCCGCCAATTTTTCGCGCAAGGGAAGGCGCTGGCCTTTGTGCACTACGGTCGCGAGCCGAGGCCCAAGGAGCAGGATACAGCGATTTTCGCGGAAGTCGCGGAGGAGTTTGTCCCAGTTCATGTCGTCCTTTGGCGGGTAAAGAAGCCGCAGTTGGTGCGACAAATATAGCGCATTGTTACAGTTCCGAGCCTCCGTTGGGGGGGGCTCACTTCTGATTTGCCGCTTTGTTTGCTAAACCGGCTAAAGGCTTCGTTGCGTAAACGGCCTAGTAAATCGGCCTGTCATTGTGCTTAAAGTCCTAATTTTGCAAATGGTTTGTCACACTAGATAAAATTTTATTTTTCTATTTTTTCCGCTTGTAAAAAATAACGATGTAACTTTGACCCGCTAGTTTTATATTTTTTCCGCATCGGAGTTTTAATCGGTAGAATTTTTTCTTTATTAGATTTGTGCCTGTAATCGAATTTTAATCTATTATTTGCCTGTAATCGAATTTTAATCTATTAGTTGGCTCTTCTTCCTACGCTCACCTTCATGTCAGCACGATTCGCTTTCATTGGACATCTTCCTTTTGGATAAAGGTCGTTGTCGCGAACTACCCGTTCGATTTGGTTTAACTGTTTCCCATTTCGAAGGTGTTTAATCCTCCTATACGCTGATTTTTCAACTCGCCGTTTCGTGTGCCCCACGGAGCGAATTGTCTTCTGATTTTCACTCTTAAACAAATTAAAAATGAGACTAAACTTTCTTTCAACAAGTATCCTTACTTGTCTTGGCATTTTTGCGATGCCACTGCTGTTGTTCTCTTTTAACAATGGCGAAAACGGTGGCCCGAACAATGGGTCGCCTACTTCAAACCTCCTTGCGTCTGCAACTTCTATGGCCCCCCAACCGGTGGATTTCAAGCAGGCAGCTAACAACGATGCGGGTTACGGGTTGGGCAACCTCCATTGGATCAACAGCATCGTTCATGCCCCAAATTCTGACTATTTTGAGGGCATGTCTAATCACCAGCGGGTTCTTTTCTCTGAAATCCCCCAAACGGATGGAAATATCCATGTCTTTAAATTTCGCCATCAGGCTACAAAAGGCATCCATAATGGTTATGATTTTCTAACCAGTTGGGATCAGGCAACCGCTTACAACATGGCAGTCTTAGGTGTGGGCTACATCATGAACGAGTGTGGCGATGACATCGAAGCCGATTTTATCCCCGTATGCAACAGTCTTCATGGTGGGCCTTATATTGTGGATGCTGATTTACCGGATGACCCATTTCCGGGCTATCAACAACGGATTGATGCTTATGAAGCTGCTTATGGCAATAGAACCATTCGGATATATGCGGATCAAGAAATTAAATTTGTTGAATTTTGTGGAGGCCCCGTACACGATGTGGGAAACAACGGTGACTCTTATATTATTTACAACATAAAAGTAACGGGCAATGCAGGTGAGAACATCACGCAACTTGCCTTTGAAGTAGCAGGTCACCTCGCTATTGGCGGCAGTAATACCGATGGCCTCAATTGGGGCCCTGGAATGGGATGTGGCGCCATCTCCGGTGCTCCCTGGCACTTTAAATTGGATGGTTTGGGCGGTGAAGATCCAGATGGCGGTTGTGATCCCGTTGGCGGCGGTAACATCGGCAATCAGGACAACCAAATCAGCGATATTATGCTGCCCGGTTGTCCCACCTGTTCGGTAGACGGGGAGACGGGGCCACTTTGCCCAAATACGGAAACAGATTATACCGTAACCATTGACGGGAATTGTAATGGCCAGTCTGACATTACCTGGACACTAGATCCCAATACCTCGGGTGCTTCGTTTGTGGGAGGCAATACTGGGGCGACGGTCACCGTGAATTGCGGGACGAATTGCGGCTCCTACACTTTGCACTCTACTTTTACCTGTAGTGATTGTCCAGATCCTGTGTCTTGTGATATTTCGGCAACGGTGGAAGATCAGGAAGATCCCGTCATTGATGGCTGTCCTGAGGACGCCATTGGCTTGGGCTGCAACCCGGAGGCATCAGCGCATAGTTGTCGGCACGTTCGCTTGTAACAGCCACTGACAACTGCGGTGGCACTATCAACTGGGACTGCGATGCAGGTGAAGTAACTGAAAATGGTTGCTACCGCAGCCAGATCTTTACCCTAACCGCCTCAGACGTTTGCGATAACTCCGCACAGTGTCAGGTCACCTACAACTGGAAAGAAGACCATAATGCTCCTACCTTCAGAGATTGCCCTGAGAGCGCCATTGAATTGGGTTGTAACCCACAAAACCTGCCAACCTGCAATGACGCACTTGCTTTGGTTGGCGCATCCGACAACTGTGATGGCAACATTACGCCAAGCTGTGAGCCAAGTGATATTACTGCTATCGGCTGCAAGCGCAGCCAGACCTTTACCCTGACAGCCACCGACGATTGTGGAAACCATACTGATTGCGCGGTGACGTACACCTGGACGATAGATAACCCACCCGTCATCACATGTCCGGCAACGTTGAATTTATTGTGCGGGCAATCCACAGCCCCAAGCGTTTATCCGACTGCAACGGACGATTGTGGCGCGGTTCCTACGTTTTCATATCAGGATGTGAGCATACCAGCCACTTGCGGCGGAACAGCAGGTTCAGCATATTCTCGCGTCTGGACAGCGACCGGTGGCTGCGGTCTTACTGCAAGCTGTACGCAAACGGTTACCTGCGGCCCTTGTGTCACCGTTTGTGGCTTGACCCAGGGATTCTACGGCAGTACCAACGGTAAATTTAAAGGTTATACTGCTTTAGAGATCATCCACAATACGTTGAATAGCTCCGGAGCAATGGTGCTTGGATTGCCTGGCAGAAGCCTGACGGTGAACCCCTCTGCGATCGGCTGTACGCCCACCTGTATCAATAGTTTGATGCCAGCAGGTGGCCAGGCCGCTAAACTTCCAGCAGGAAATATGGTATTGAGTACGGGCAGTTGCTGTGTGCCAAACAACAACACCTGGCGGAAAAATGGAAAATTCGCCAGTGTATTGTGGGGCCAGGCAGTTACGCTTTGGATGAACGCACACATGGATGCAAATTTCGGATCCATGACATTGAACCATGCCTGCATCGCGAAGCCAGCCTTGCTGAACGGTGTTGCCGACGTTGCCGGGTTGCTTGATTTCACCAACAAAGCGCTGGGTGGTTACGTATTCCCGTCTTTGGGCCGCGAATTGAACAATAGCGAGTTAGGCATATTGGCCGGCTATCTGGGTGACCTGCACAATTACTTCGATAATTGTAAACTCGATTGCAACCACTACTACTATGACGATCCTCATAATCGTCCAAGTGGTGGCCGGGATCAGGAGCCTGAGCAGATCGAAACCAAAGAGATCGTACAAGTGAACGACTTTAAGGTAGTGCCCAATCCAATGTGGGATCAGTTTACCGTAACCTTGGATAAAGAAAGCGTTGGCAAAGCCGTTTCTATCATGGTCTTCAACCAGTTTGGTCAGATCGTGCTTGCAGAAAACCAGACCGCCCTTTCTTCTGAAGAAGTTCAGCTAACTGCCTCGAAATTGCCAGCAGGCATCTATCAAATCAGCGTCAGGGTTGAAAATCAGCATCCGATGGCTAAAACCATTGTGGTGATCAAACAATAAATTGTGTTGTAACAATCCGCGTATTTCCAAAAAAATCAGGCTGCCCTGAGATTCCTGGATGGCCTGATCTTTTTTGGAAAGGTCGGCACTAGCACAACGCGCCCGGCAAATAGGGTATGTTCAGAAACCGTCAGCACCCGAGTGGATAACGGCCTATTTTTTTGCGACAAATCGGATGAAATAACTACCTTATTAGATTCCTCTGGTACTTTCAGGGCATTCTAATCCTTTCCTTTTAATCACATTTTACTTTTTGCCTGGCGGTGTAGTCCGGTAAAGCCAGGAGGTGTCATCTTAAATTCTTCATTTTAATTGTATTTTATTTTTGCTTGGCTTGGCCTTGCAAGTGTCGCGTTTTGTTCTGCACTTGCTGGCAAGGCAGGTATCCACACACCTTGATTCTTTAATTTTTCAACATTATATTAAAATGAAAATTTCAAAATTTTTGACACTGGCATTTTTGACAATGCTCTTTATCACTGCTTGTGACAAAGAAAAGGTTGCAACCACCGCTGGACTTGATACAAAGGTCATAGCCACGTCACGGTCATGCACACCAACTACCTGGAACCTCATCGCAGGTCAGAACATTGATGCCGGATCGGTCAGCGTCACCAACACCGCTACCAATCTCATTGTCACTTACACCTTGGATTACCCAGGTGCATGTTTTAACAAACTGCATCTTTGGGCAGGCACCAATCTTGCGAATGTGCCCCATAATAGTCAGGGCATTCCCGTCCCGGGTAAATTTCCATATAAAGCTGACGCTACCGGGCTGACGACCTACACCTTCACAATCCCCCTAGGCGTGACCCTCCCGCAAGGCTGCGGTACTACTATCTACGTAGTGGCCCATTCCGAAATAGATATGGATTGTAACTCCTTAACCCTTAATAACCAAACGGGCTTTGGTGGCGACCATAATGGCTCCGGAAATCGCTGGTGGTTATATGGTGCGTATACTGTCTGCTGTGATTTTGATAACCCGCCATGTCCCGGTGAAACTGCCTGGGGCGGGAATAGCGAAGGTTCAAAAGATGGCTGTAATAATCCAGGAAACGGTGCCTGGTGGTATTACTTCGACACCCAAGGGCCTGCATGTCAGAATATTTACGTTGGTCAACAGTTAATGAATGGCGGATCAATCTGCTATGCTAACGGCCAACTAACCATCACCCTGGGTGGCGGCTGGACTTTGCAAAATGGCAGCGAGACTGTAAAGGTGGAAGGTTATAACGAAAATTTGCCAACTTGCCATCCTGCACCAGGGCAGTTTGAAATGTACAAAGGCACCTCTCTGACCGTTCCGACCAATGGTTCTCGCTACTATGCGGTACACTTGGATGTGGAGAAGTGTGAATAAAACCATTGTGGTTATCAAACCATAAATTGTGCTGTGGCCATTGGCTTTTTTCGAAAAAAAGTCAGGCCACCTCGGGAAACCGGGGTGGCCTGATTTTTTGGGGCGTTTGTTCAAAGCACAAAGTGAAACTTGTATCTGCTCAGGTTTTTGAGCCTTCCTGTTGTGCTTTTTTGTTCAATTCAAAAAAGTAGTCAAGACCCGCGCCGAAGCTGAACTTACGACTCGGCCCAAACCAATGCTGGAAACGGCAGACAATCTCGAACGGGCCGTGCCGAAGCCCCAAATTGACCAACGCGCCTGTTTCAAGCGGCTTTTGAGTTTCGAACGGGTCTTTTAACCGCAGGTTGAGGAAACCACCCGCCCCAAGGAATACAGTCTCAGACACGCGCCATTCAGGCAGTGCGCAAAAATTCAAATAAGCAAAACGCTGGCTATTTAGCCAATAATAGTCGCCTTGGCCTGCAAAGCGATACCGCCCCCTCGTAAAGTTGAGCTCAAGGTGGCTTGCAAAATGGTTCGAATGGAAGTGGCGGAAGGATAAACCGTTTTGCCACTCGCCTGCGTGCGACTCTGGGCTTACCTGACCAGCACCACTTTTTATCCGGCTAAAGTCATTTTGGAAAAACAAGGCACGAATGCCGATCTCGCTTTGGGCAGAAGTAGCGGAGGCGCAAGCGAACAGGAAGCAAGCACATAGAAATGCTTGGAGATTGGAGTGTTTCATTGGGAAAATTTTGAATGGTTAAAAAATTATTTTTTTCGTTTGCATAGCATGTCAAACGTGGTTGTTAGCGTGAACAGCTTAGGGAATTGAAAAGTTCCTTGACTGACAGATGCTGTAAAAAAAACGGCGCAGCCTTTTGGACTACGCCGTGCGGTATCAAAACCTATTTTTAATCAATTACGTTTTGGATATTATGACGAAAAGCAATTAATTGATGGCATTAGCCTCCTTATTGCCTTTGTTTCCGTCCGACCTCAGGTGATGTTGCTGGTGCTTTTGCATCCAAAACACGATCTTTTGAGCAATGGTGCAATCCGGAAGGCTTTTCTTGGCCCTTCTCTTTAGCAGGTTTTGGGCGATAGCCGATACGGTCTTCCTCACGCGCTCCAAAAAGTTCAGGGTAGAGGTACTTTCCTTTTTCACAGGACTTTTTCTCGACTTCAGGCACAACCCTGTGTGCGCGGGCAAACGCATCATTTCGAACACCCGTCACTTGCCAGCTCACTTTTACATTGGGCTTGTCCGTTTGGATGATAAATTTATTGCCCGCAACTTCTTCTTTTACAATGGCTTGCGCAAATTGCCCTATGCAAGTAAGTTGGTATTTGAAGTCCATGTTTTCGGCCTCAAAATAGCTCGGGAGTGCTATCGTTGCGAACCCATTGGCATCCGTAGAAGCATTGCCGTTGTAGATATTGAGCATATCAGGGCTTTCCACAAAAGAATGGTAGAGGTATTTGTTGGCCGGGTCGAGGGGGTGGTCAATTTCAAAAGTCCCTGAACCTTTGGCGATGCTCCCTGATATGCGGACATTGCCTACAAAATCTCCTGCGAAGCTTGTAGCAACGGTGTTTACAGCATAAATAGCAGCGGAGCCATCGTCGTCATCTGAGTATGTCCTGATACCATCGCCGAATCCGGCACCTACAGGCTTGGTATTGTTGAACAAACCAGCGTAACCATTTTGGCTCTCCACAAAAAGCGTAGCATCATCGGCTGGGAAGGTCCGTTTAATCAAAACCTCTCCGGCTTCTTGAACTTGAACAATAGGCGAAATGCCATTGGTTGAAAGGGCTATATCGCCCCCCGAAGCGATCAATTCGATCCCTCCTGAAGCGATATTGTGGATGTGCAAGCGTTCATCCGAACCGGCGACATCTATGATGCCCATGTCAACCATATTGTTTCCAATAGCATCGTACATATTTACAAACCCGCCACCGACCATGCCAAGATCGCTGAACGGAAAGCACGAGGGGTCGCTGAACAGTTGGATGCGATTCGAATTCCCTACGAGTGGAGAGGCGCCAAACCCTACCGCCCCTTTGTGATTGATCGTCACCCGGGGAGTCAATATGGAACTGCCATTCGAGTTGGTTGCGAAAACCAATTCTGTGCCTTTGGCTCCTGTTCCCCAGTTTTCGGTCGCGTTTGCTTCAATGCTCGCTCCGTTTCGGAAATCAGTGCCATCATAACCGTTAAATAGAAGTATAGACAGGCGATTGCCATTGTTAATTGCGGTCGGCGCGGCAATGGTTCCATTGGCGCGTCCGAAACGGGCGGCTGTGAAATTGCCATATCGGCGGACATCGAACTCAGTCCCGCTATTATCACTGTAGACGCTCAATTTTGCACCTGGACTACTGGTTCCGACGCCTACAAAACCTGTATTGGTGTTGGATATATCATTCCCAGTTGCGGTCCACAATGCAGCCGGAATCACACCTGGCGCAAGGTCGGCAGCGGTGATAGAAGCATTGGCTATCTCATTAGTTCCTACTGCGTTGGCCGCGATTTGAAGGTTGGAAAAGAGCCCCGTTACGTCTCCTGCTGCTACCGAGGCTGTCGTCAGGTCATTCGAGGGATCGGTATCGCCCGTATTGTTGATGACCGTGCCGACAATGCTGATGCCGGTACCAGCAGAATAAGTAGGGCCTGGAACGCCAGCCGGGCCTTGTGGCCCAGTCGCGCCCGTAGCACCTGTTGGACCAGCGGCACCTGTTGCACCCGTCAAACCGATGGGGCCTTGTGGTCCGGTTGCACCCGTTGCGCCGGTAGTACCTGTCGGGCCTTGAGGCCCAGCCGGACCCGCTGGGCCAGCAGGCAACGTGACGGTGTTGCCGTTAGAGATGCTTAGGTCATTGCCTAACAAACTCAGCGTTTGTGCATCTGTGCCACTATTCGGAGGCAAATTGATCGAACCACCGCCATTAGAAAGCGAAATTACATCGCCCGAAATGCTCAGGGTTTGTATTTCATTGGTGCTGGAAAGATCGCCTGTGTTCGAGATAACGGTACCCGTGACATTGATACCAGCACCGCCTGAATACGTCGGACCAGGAACGCCTGCAGGGCCTTGCGGGCCCGTAGCACCGGCAGGGCCGGTTGCTCCCGTTGAACCATCTGTGCCTTGTGGCCCGGTTGCGCCGGCAGGTCCAGTTGCGCCCGTCGAACCAGCTGGGCCTTGTGGGCCAGTAGCACCTGTTAAACCTGTTGGGCCTTGTGGGCCAGTAGCACCAGGAGGGCCTGTCGCGCCAGTTGGGCCAGGCATAAGTGTGCTCTCGGCTACTTTGGCATAAGGGACGGCTTGGAGCTCGGATTGCGCAAAATTATAGAGCGTGCCGCTGATGGTCACCGATACTTGTACGAAACGGTTGCCGCTGCCCCAATTAATTGTGCCGAAGTTGCCCACAATGGGGGTACCACGTCCAATAATGAGGTTGAAAAGCCCTACTGGATCTGTACTGATGTTGTGGCTTTCTCGATACACTTCCAAGCCCGCGTTGAAGATGCTCACCTGTGCCGTACCGAATTGGTTGCCGAGGGGAGCAAAGGCCGCGTCACGGATGACGGCTTGGTAGTTGAAGCCTGTTGTTTGGGCAGAAAGGGAAAAGGATGCAAGGCTCAGGAGAAGGCCCAGCAAAAGTTTGATATTTTTCATAAGTTGTTGATTTTAAAAGTTTTTTGTACCCCGGAACGGAGTTCCGGGCATCACGACTGGCAATGCTCCCCGGAACGGAGTTCCGGAGTACACACATTAATCGGCTTTGACAAATTTCACTGCCGCACGCTTGCCCGAAGGATCAGCAAGCCGCAGCAGGTATACCCCTGCCGGCAGATGCCCAACTGCAATGCTTTTTGGAGAAAATTCGTCAAGCCGGAGTTCGGTCAAAACAGGCTGGCCGAGCAAGTTCCAAACAGAAGCTGTGAGAAAACCATCCTTGGACGGCGGGGTGAATTGAAGGAAAATCGTGTGCGCCACCGGGTTTGGCCATAGTTCGATACTCCAGGCCGCCAGGTCCAAGTCCGTCACCCGCACCGTTTTTAGTGCGCCGTTGTGAAAGCCCTGGCCGTAGGAATAAGTAGGGAGCGATTGTCCCTGTATGACTACTTCGCCCACCGTGAAACTGAGCCGGGCAGTACCGGCTGCATTGAGCATCGAAGTGCCCGCGGAAGCCAGTACATCTGGCCGGAGTTGTTGGGCCTGTGCTAGCGATAGCCAGACTAGGCACAGCAGAAAGAGATTCAGTCTAATCATGTTATGTCAAGATTTAGTGAATAAGCAATATGAATTAAGAGAGGACATTACGCCATTCAATGGCCTGTGCAAAAAAGATTGTCGTGTTTGTTTAAACGACCAAATATAAACAAGAATAAACAAGAGGGCTTGAAATTATTTGGCACAGTTGGTTGAACTTAATGTAACAAAGCAATTGGGCCGTGAACAAAATCCTCATCCGCCAAAGGGGCAAGCCTTTTGTGGAAAACTTGTGGCAATTGGGAGCGGTTTGGAGCAGTACTTTTGCATTGCCATATCCCCAAACCTCGTAGGTTTTGAAAACCTACGAGGTTTCACTTTCATCGTTTATCATTTTTACCCGCCGAAGCAACTCGCCGCCGCCTTCTCCTTCGTTAAAACTTCGACGAATGAAAAGGCCAAGGCGAGCAAAAGCGAAGGTGGGCATCGTAAAATCCTAATGCTCGACTTTTCCTCAGCCCGACTTTCCCGATTCGCTGCCACCTGGGTTGGCAACAAAAACCGCTATGAAGGCATTGTAGTGCCCAAGCAAACCCTCATTCCGATCCACGATGCAGCAGAAGAAATGCTCATCGCTTCGTTCTTAAAACCTTTTGAAAAAACAGAGGAGTTTTTCTACTTCCACCACGAAGAAGACGTGAGCCAACATCAAGTATATCAAGCTTGTATGGATGTTTTTCAAAACCCGGAAAATCTTTCGGAGCAAGCCGCCAACCTGGCTCAAATGCTCTATTCCCACTGCGAAAACCCAAAAGTGCAGGGCGGCGAATTTTTCCTCGCGCATTTTGAGGACCTCATGCTGCAAGGTGAGCCGACGAGCGCCATCGGCCTATGGAAAGTGGAGAACAAAGACCCTTTTTTCAAGACCGAACGCAGCGCAGAATCCTTTGCGCTCAACATCATGGAGGGCATTCCGACCGGCAAGCCGCAGGTGGCTGCCGTGATTTTCAACCTCGACGAGGCAGAAGGTTACCGCATTTGCGCAGTGGATACAGTGACCAAAAAAGACGAGCGTTCTTTCTGGAAAGACGAGTTTCTGCGCCTGCGCCCCATAGAAGACAACTACTTCAATACACGCCACCACATCAGCCTCGCCAGCGAGTTCATTAGTCAAAAAGCGCCGTTCAAATTTGGTCTCGACCGCACGGAGACGATTGACCTGCTCAACCGTTCGGGCGAGTATTTTAAGGAAAATGATCTATTTGAGGTAGATGATTTTACTAAAAAATTATTCCCTGAAGAGGAGCAGCAGGAAGCCTTCCGCGAATTCCGGGAACAGTATGCAACGGCTTATGCGGTGCCGCTGGAAGACAAGTTCGACATCAGCGATCAAGCCGTGAAACGCGATTTCAAAGTGTTCAAAAGCGTATTAAAACTGGACAAAAATTTCCATATCTACGTTCATGGCCGACGCGACCTCATCGAGCGGGGCTACGACGATGAGAAGGGCAAGAAGTATTACAAGGTGTGGTTTGAGAATGAGGAGTGAGCGGGATGGAACACGGATGACGCGGATTAGCCACGGATTTGTTTTTCGGATGAATTAATCCGTGTCTAATC
>JANMME010000686.1:0-4023 GCA_031373015.1 Saprospiraceae bacterium | reverse complement strand
GAGGTTTTCGTAAACGTGGTTTTCGTTAAAAATGCACTACCCGGATATTGTCTATCAACACTTTGCCTTTATTCTGAGTGTACTTGCCAGCATTGTCTTTTGGCAGGCTGAGTCGGAAATAGAGGCGTTGTTCGCTTTTCTCTGTGGCTATGATGGTGCTGGTAAGGTTGATGTAGATTTTATTCCAGCTCTCCGAAGTGTTGAACAGATACACGAATTCGTTCCGTTCTTCTGCGCCACTAAGCAAGTAAAGGAAATAGGGGATATCTGTCTTATAGTGCATTTCGAGCCAGACTTCGGGTGAGCCCAAGGTGGGTAGGTTTACCATCTTTTCAGTGGCGATGTCCATAATTGGGTGAACCGTATCAACCTGCATCAGGATGCTTTTGCCTGAATATGCGTCGTCTGCGGTCAGTTCTACATTTAAAGTACCGTCGTTGTCTCGGTTTTCAAGTGCGATAAAGGAGCCGCCATCAAAGTCGCCCCTTCCAAGGCCAAAGGCATACGTCAAGCCGGGGTCGTAGCCGGTAACTGCCTGTACTTCAGTGGTTTGTCCGCCGACTAGATTGTATTTTTGGGTAAATTTTGTCAAGTATGGATAAATGTTCGGTGTGTCCATAATGCCGTTTTCTTTCACACCTGGGAAAAGTATGACCTCGCTTTCGCCCTCAGCCAGCACTGGGACTAGTGCGGGCAAAGTGTACGCCCCCAAGAATTTGCCGTTCACATAAAGCCAGCCGTCTGTGATTTTCTGCCAATCGGCACCACCCGCTGCGTTCACTACAAACGGCTTGAGGTTCAAATAGGCCGGGATTTGTTCCGGGGTATCCTTACAGGCTGTAAAGGCCAAAATCAAAAAGAGAAAGAAAAGTCTGTTCATGTGTCTATTGTTTGCGTCATTGGGCGTTATTGGGCGGGGGTAACTGCCTACTAATGAAAGATCTTACGTTTAGAAGAATAAAGTTGCTGCCTTGAAAGGAGGTTCTTTTTGTATAATTTTGTCAAAACAAGGATTTAAGGAACGCGATCGAAATAAAGGCAAAGTTTCAATTAGATCAACATGAGTCATCCCGAATTTTTTAAAAGTCCCGCTAGGGACTGAATCTTGGTAGAAAACAGATGAAAATGCGGTTGGCGTGCCGTAGGTACGCTATCTAAAAAACCGCAGATAGCGTACCTACGGCACGCTTATTCATCGAAAACAACATTTCTACAAAGATTCCGTCCCTCTGGGACGTACTGATCTCAAAATTTGGGATGACTCATGTTTGGTTTCAAGCGTTTTGTACCTTTATTTAAGAACCGTTTCTAAGAGCAATTAATGACCCAATGACGCCCAATGACCCAATGACGAATACCTACTTCGCCCGCATATACACCTCCATCGTCACACCCTTAAAGTCAAAATGTTTGCGCAGTTGGTTTTCCAGAAACTGTTTGTAGGAATCACGCACCCAGTTGGGGTTGTTTACAAAAAACACAAATGAAGGGTAAGGCGTGGGCAACTGGGTCACATATTTAAACTTGGGGAATCGTCCAGCCACAGAGGGTGGGGGAGTGGCCTCGATGATTTCCAGCATCAAATCGTTCAGCTCCGAAGTTTTGATGCGGCGGCTGCGGTTGGCGTAAACCTCCAGCGCGGCCTCTATGGCTTGAAAAATCCGCTGTTTTTCCAAAACAGAAATAAACAGGACGGGCACGTCGTCAAATGGCTGAAGGCGGTGTTTGATAGCGGCTTCAAAGTCACGAACCGTATTGGTTTTTTTCTCTTCCACCAAATCCCATTTGTTCACCAAGATGACGATGCCCTTGTGCCTTTTTTGTGCCAAACGCAGGATGTTCAAATCTTGACCTTCCAAGCCCTGGGTCGCATCCAGCACCAAGAGGCACACATCCGATTCTTCCAAAGCCCGGATGGCACGCATGACGGAGTAAAACTCCAGGTCTTCTTCTACTTTGGTCTTTTTTCGGATGCCTGCCGTGTCAATCAGCATGAATTCCTTGCCAAACTTATTGTACACCGAGTGAATGGTGTCCCTGGTAGTGCCGGCAATGGGGGTCACGATGTTGCGCTCTTCTCCCATTAAAGCGTTTAAAAGCGAAGATTTTCCCACATTCGGGCGACCGATGATGGCAAATTTGGGCAGTTCGGTCTCAATTTCTTCAACCTTTTCGATGTGTTCGATAACTGCATCCAAAAGATCGCCGGTGCCGCTGCCGCTGATGGCAGCTATAAAAAACGTGTGCTCAAAACCCAGCCCCCAAAATTCGTTCGCAGCCAACAGGTCTTTGTGATTGTCGGCCTTGTTTACTACCAAAAAAACAGGCTTGGAAGAACGGCGCAGCCATTTGGCCATACTTTCGTCCAGATCGGTGATGCCCGTTTGGGTGTCTACCATAAAGAGCACCACGGCGGCTTCTTCCGTAGCGATGCGTACCTGCGAGCGGATGGCTGCTTCAAATACGTCATCGGAGCCGTGGACAAATCCGCCGGTATCTACCACCGTAAACCGCTTGCCACCCCATTCGCAAAAGCCGTATTTCCGATCGCGGGTCACGCCTGAAAAGTCATCTGTGATCGCGTCGCGCCCTCCCACCAGGCGGTTGTAAAGGGTTGATTTCCCGACATTCGGGCGGCCAACAATGGCTACTATGTTGCTCATGGAGAGATGTTGAGATGTTGAGGGTTTAGGGTTTAGGTGTGTAGAGTGGCCAAGATTTTACACTCTAAACCCTAAACATCTAAACTCTAAACCGCCTTTAAAACTTAGGGCAAAGCACTTTTTCGTTGTCGTACTCGCCCAAATAAGAAATGGAGAGTTCGAAGGCGCCTTGGCGTTGGTCGGCTTGCAAGGCCTTTAGGTTGAGGTCGTAACTGAGGCCAAATAGCATAGATTTGATTTCGAGGCCAAAAAGTGCCACCACCGCATCAAAGCCAAATCCGCCATCGTTGCGCACCGGACGTGCCCAGCTGCCAAAATGGAGGGCCGAGGCGCCGTATTGACCCAAGGCAAACCGGAAGTTGGTGCCGGCATTGATTTCCATGTGGGGCCCTTGCATGGCCGCCAGCAATCTTGGCTGCATCGAAACACGGTTGCTTTTATCGAAAGGGATGCTGGCCGACATCTGGGCGTTGATTTTTGGGTAAAGTTTGCCGCCTTCCTTGACGGTGACATTCGTGGGGTCATCGTAAAAAGAGATTTTAGGCTGGAGCACATGGTGTATGGATGCGCCAGCAAAAAAGCGCCCTTCTCCAGCGAACTGGGAGTTGTAATTTATCCCAACATTCAAGTCTGGATAGGCAAAGTTGTTGGCGGGCAACAACTCGCTTGTACTGCCGGTATAGCCCGTAGTGCCGTTGAACTCGTCGTGGAAATTGAGTGAGCCATAGTTCACGTTGCGCTGCGTGAGACCACCTTGTACGCCCAGCGACAAAAACTGGTCATCGTTGGCTCCCAGCGCTTTGTGGTAGGCCAGTGACACAGCGATCTGCGTCGTGCTAAAATCCACCACGCTCACTTTGTCGTTGAAAAACATGATGCCAAGGCCAATGGCGTCTTCGCTTTTATTGCGTCGGTTTGCTTCAAAGCGCAAGTCAGCGGCCATCGAAAAGGTTTTGATGGGGTTGTCGAGCACCTTGCGCCATTGGTCGCGGTAGATCGCCCCGACCCGATAACTGCCCTCCATGGCGCCGGAAAGCGCCGGGTTGAGCGTGAGCGGGGAGGCGTAGAACTGGGTGAAATGTTTGTCTTGGGTGTGTGCCTTTGGGAGAAGGAATAAGAAAGCCGCCATGGCCGCAATTTTGGCTGGCGAAAGGACTAAAGCGAAAAGTTTCTGCATACGACTTGGGAATAGTTTCCGCAAAGGTAGCAAGTTGGGGGCTTACCTTTTAGGCAATGTCGTTGATTTGAGGAAAATGGAATACGATGGGCCACGGATGACACGGATTAGACACGGATTTTCACAGATTTAGTGTACGATTGAAAAAAATCTGTGAAAATCTGTGAAAATCCGTGTCTAATC